>CAZFSG010000089.1:0-1982 GCA_964521665.1 uncultured Elusimicrobia bacterium | reverse complement strand
CACATTACTGCATACAACACCTGTAAGGTCTTTATTAAACGGTTCCACATATTGTTGCTCAAAATGCTTTTTAAACTCATCAAATATGTTTTGAGAATAAACAAAAGAAGTAAGCAATATTAAAAAATTTATGCAAAAAATTATAAATTTTTTCATAAAAAAATTCCTCCTAATATGATATTTATGAAAACAATACTTGTAGTCGCAAAGCTTGCTTTGCTTTATTTTATTTCAGCAAACCAAGGTTTGCAACTACAAATTACATAAAAACTGTAGCTTTGCTATATTTTTTTAGCAGACCAAGGTCTGCAACTAAAGATAATGATTTGTTTTTTTCAAATAACATCATTTTTAGTTATCAAAAAACCACTCGTTTATGTTAATTTTTAAAATCTTTGTATAATTTACTATATTAGGCACGATTTGTCAATTGTAGAACAAAAAATTTTGTAAATCTTGTTATATTAAAAATTATTTTGTATTATATTTTTGTAAAGTTCTAATATAAAAAATTTTTTTAATAAAACTAAAATGATAATACAAAAATATAAACCAAAAATCAACCATCCTATACTAATTTATTCATGGCCATCATTAGGTCTTGTTGGAAAATATGTGATAAACTATCTTATAACAGAATTAAAAGCACAACTTTTTGCTGAAATAGAACTCCAAGATTATATTTTTCCACAAAACATAATAGTAGAAAATGGTGTTATATATTCTACTTTACAACTTAAAGAAAAAATTTATTTTTTGCATAGTGAACCACACGATTTTATTTTATTCTATAGTGATTTTGAACCATCAACACAATACTATACAAAACTTGCAACTGATATCTTAAACTTTTTAAGTGGAACAGATATTTTTTTTGTGCTAACTTTTAATCCAATACCAACAAATATTCTTCATACTGACACACCAAACTTGTATATTGCATCAACGACTTCTTCAACAAAAGTTTTGCCTTTATTATCAAAATTTGCTCTTCCAAAACTTGACTTTGGTATTGTTGAAGGAATGAACGGTGTATTTTTATCTGTCGCAAAAGAAATTGGTATTAACGGAATTTGTATATTTTGTGAAATTCCATTTTTTACTTTGAATATGTACAACCCCCAATGTGCAAAAGAAATTTTATCTTTGTTAGAAAGTGTATTTAATTTTAAACTTTCTTATGATAAAATTTATCAAGATATAAAACTTATGGACAAACATTTAAGAAGTATTTTTACTGATGTAAACCAGAAAGCACAACAGTTGTTTTCACAATTATACGAACCCAAAAAACAATATAACAAAAAAACAAAACAAGATTTTAATGGTTATGAATCAAGCAATGGTGGAATAACTTTTGAAGAACTTAAGAAACAAATAAAGTTTTCGTTACCAGAATCTGCCAAGAATAAAATAAATCAGTTGTTTAAACTTGCAAAAGAAAATATTGAATATGCAAAACAACTTAAAGAAGAACTTGACCGTTGGGGTGTTTACAAAGAATACGAAGATAAATTTTTATCATTGTTTTTAAAAAAGAAAAAAGAATAAAAAAACTTGTATAGCACTATTTTTAGCAAACCGAGGTTTGCAACTACAAAATAAATAAAAATTGTAGATGCAGAGCTTGCTCTGCTCTATTTTTAGTAGACCAAGGTCTGCACTACAGAAAATAGAAAAATT
Source organism: uncultured Elusimicrobia bacterium (assembly GCA_964521665.1). GTDB lineage: Bacteria > Elusimicrobiota > Endomicrobiia > DTEH01 > DTEH01 > JANXDG01. Next base: position 299 of record CAZFSG010000089.1, on the reverse strand, counting down.
AAATCTGCGTAATAATTTGCAATAACATGGTTGTTGCAGTTCAAAATTTTTTTAGTTATTTTGGAGTGCAATAACCGCGTTATTGCTAAAAATTGCAACAACATGGTTGTTGCACTCCAAAAGGTAAGTTTAATTATTGGTAGCCGTAGGGTTTAGCCTGCGTATATTTACGCAACCTAAAGGTTGCGGCTACCACCTGCAAATTGCAGAATTTTTCATAAATATCTAAAATAGTTACTTAAAAAAGAGGTAAAATAAATGAAGGAAATGTTAACAGTGTTTATCACAATATTTTTGTC
>CAZFSG010000088.1:0-2034 GCA_964521665.1 uncultured Elusimicrobia bacterium | reverse complement strand
CTTCTTGATTCGTCAAGTTTATAAATTTTTCCTGCTAAATATCCTAAAATTAATCCCCAAATGTTTAGCGTTACCGCTGCTAACAAAATTAATAAACTCATCTGTTTTATATATTCTTTATTCAATGCTACTACAAGTCCGCATATAAACGCTATAAATATTGTAGAAAATGCTGGAAAGATGTTTATTATATTTTTAATTTTTTCTCTTAACAAACTTTTTATTATTAAACCTAAAACCACAGGTATTACAACCATTCTTAAAATACTAAAAAACATCTGCCAAAAATTTATTTTTATAAAACTTGATGCAAAAATGTATGTAAACAACGGCGTTAAAACTGGTGATAAAAATGTAGATGTTGTAGTAAGCGATATTGAATATGCAACATCTGCTTTTGCTAAATAAGAGATAATGTTTGATGCCATCGCTCCTGGGACCGAACCTGTTATTATGAACCCAAGTTTAATTTCTTGTGGGAAAGAAAAAATTGTACCAACTAAATATCCACCTGATGGCATTATCAAAAACTGTGCTAATGTGCCTAACAAAACTATATAAAATTTTTTAAATACATAAACAAAATCTTCAAAATTTAATACAAAACCTATACCAAACATCGTGAAAGTAAAAAACCATTCATTGTAAGGTTTAAGTTGTGCAACCAATGCAGGATAAATATATCCGATAAGAACACAAAGTAAAACTAATAATACCAAATTTTTTGTTATAAAAAAAGAAATTTTGTTTATCATATTATTATCATTGAATACTATTTTTATTGGTTAATTTCAAGATTGAATAATAGGTTGATTTTTAATATCAAAAATTGTATTTAGAGAACACTATGATAGATATAAATCTTATAAGAACAAACAAAACTTGGGTTGAAGAAAAACTTGCATCTCGTGGACAAAAATATGATTTATCAAAAATTTTGTCTTTAGATGAACAAAGAAGACAACTTCAACAACAAGTTGATAGTTTAAGAAATAGAAGAAAAGTTTTGTCTGAAGAAATTGGTAAACTTAAAAAAGAAAGTAAACCATTTGAAGTTTTTCTTAAAGAAATAGAAGAGATTAAAACACAACTTCAAACTTTAGAAGAAAAACTTTCGCAAATAACTTCTCAACTTAATTACGAACTTTTGTTTATTCCTAACATTCCTGACGAAAGTGTCCCTGTTGGTAAATCAGAAAAAGATAATAAAGTTGTGTATCAGTCAGGCGAAATACCACAATACGATTTTGAAGTTTTACCACATTGGGATATAGGAAAAAACTTAGATATTTTAGATTTTGATATACCAGCAAAAATTTCTGGTTCACGGTTTGCAATGCTTAAAGGGTTAGGAGCAAAACTTGAACGCGCGTTAATAAATTTTATGATTGATGAACATTTAAAAAACGGATATCAAGAAGTATGGCTTCCTTATCTGGTCTCAAAAGAAAGTATCACAGGCACTGGCCAACTACCTAAGTTTGAAGAAGAACTTTATAAATGTGTGCTTGACGAGTTGTATTTAATTCCTACCGCAGAGGTTACTTTGGTAAATATTCACAAAGACGAATTTATTGCTGAAGATGACCTACCTAAAAAATATGTTTCTTATTCAGCATGTTTTAGAAGAGAAGCAGGTTCTTACGGTAAAGATGTTAAAGGATTAATAAGAAATCATCAGTTTAACAAAATAGAACTTGTAAAATTTACAAAACCTGAGGACTCTGATAAAGAACTAGAATCTTTGGTACAAGACGCAGCAAAAATTTTACAAAAGTTAGGATTAACGTATAGAATTGTGCTTTTATGTACAGCTGAATTAGGTTTTGCTTCAGCAAAGACATATGATTTAGAAGTATGGATGCCTGGCGAAAAACGATGGCGTGAGATTTCTTCCTGTTCAAACTGTAAAGATTTTCAATCACGAAGGTTGAATATCAAAGTTAAATATAAAAATGGCAGAAAAGAATTTGTTCATACATTGAACGGTTCAGGTGTAGCAGTAGGACGAACATTTGCTTGTATCCTTGAAAC
>CAZFSG010000087.1:0-2196 GCA_964521665.1 uncultured Elusimicrobia bacterium | reverse complement strand
AAAACTCACTTCAGATATAAAAGAAGCTGGGTTTGTAGAACCAGGAATTTTGTAAGTAGATTTTCTTATAAAAATTTTTTGCAGCTTTTGGAAAAGAACGGGTAACATTGTGTTAGGTTTCTTTTAGAGAAAAATATTAAATTTGCTAAGTATCTGGTAATTTTAATTAGCGTTGGTAAGGCGCTGATATAAAATCAGAGCATACAATAGTAATTTGTATTCGCAGACTTTACTGTGCGCATATTATTTGTAGTTGCAGACCTTAGTCTGCTAAAATAAAGCAAAGCAAGTTTTGCAACTACAATTTTTGTTTATTGAAAATTGCGACCACATGGTTGTTGCAGCCCCAAAAATTTTGTATTCGCTAATTTTAATTAGGGTTAATTTTGTGTATTGTAGAGACAGCAGAAGAATTTGAATAAACTTTTTAGTAAAGTAGGGGGGATAAAAAATGGGTATAAATTTGTTCCCTAAAGGAAAAGATTTTTTAGGTATGCTTATAAACCAAGCAGAAAAAGTTCAACAAGGAACCGAATATTTGTTGGAGTTTATAAATAATATAAACGAAGAAAATATGAAAAAAGTTGAACAGGCTGAAGAAGAAGCTGATGAATTAAGACGTATTCTTATTGATGATCTCAATCGTGCGTTTATAACACCGTTTGATAGAGAAGATATTTTTGCGTTATCTCGTGCTATTGACGATGTTGTTGATTATGCGAAAAGTACTGTTGAAGAAATGATGTTGTTTAAAATAGAACCAGATGAATATATGAAAAAAATGGTTGAAGCAATAAATAATGCTGCAAAAGAAATTGTTGCAGCATTAAAATGTATAAAAACACATCCTGGTGTTTGTGCAGAACATATTGTTCGTGCAAAAAAAACTGAAAATTTTGTAGAACACAGGTACCGTGAAGGTCTTGCAAAATTGTTTGAATCAGATGATATTAAAAAAATTTTGAAAACAAGAGAGGTTTATAGACACTTGTCTAACGCAGCTGACCGTGTTGACGAAGCTGCAAATATCATAAGCGATATTTTGGTAAAAATTACATAAAAATTTTTTAGATTGCAATAACCGTGTTATTGTATTGCAATCAGCACTATCTTATGAGTTTTATCAAACCGTATTGTCTCCGCTGATTTTTCATCAGCGTTATTTTACTGCTGATTTTATATGAGCATCATTTTACGCCAATATAAAATTGGCGAACACAAATTATTTTGAATTGCAATAGCCGTGTTATTGCAATTTTTAATTTCATCTTTAGGAGGAACAAATAATATGGAAGAAAAAATTGGTATTGTAGAAGATTTTTTTGCAAAAATTTCTGTTATAGCAGTAAAACTTGAAGGTGAACTCAAAGTAGGTGATAAAATTCATATAAAAGGTCATACAACAGATTTTATCCAAACAGTAGAATCAATGCAAATTGAACATCAACAGGTTGATGTTACAAAAAAAGGTGATTTTGTTGGTATCAAAGTTGAGCAACGTTGTCGTAAAGGCGATGTTGTATATAAAATAGTTGAATGAAATATATCTCTATTTCTGTTGAAAAAACTCATAAAATTGCTTCTTCAATTATCAAAAAAAATGTTAAAAAACATAATATAATTTTTTTCTTATTATATGGTAATTTAGGTAGTGGGAAAACAGAATTTGTCAAAGGTGTTGCAAAAGGGTTAGGGTTTAACGAAAGAGAGATTAAAAGTCCAACTTTTGTATATGTTAATGAAATAGGTAATAAAAAATATAAACTTTTTCATATAGATTTTTACCGTATTGATAAAAAATTTGTCAAAGATATAATTCATGATTTGTTGGAAGAAATAGATTTGTATAAAAGGAAAACAGTGTTTTGTATTGAATGGGCAGATAAAATTGTTTCTAATACAAAATTGTTGTTAAAAAACATTGTTAAGGCATTAATGATTGAGGTTAGATTTAAAATAATTTCTTCTACAAAAAGAGAAATTGTGGTAAAATTGTGACAGAGGTAATTTTTTAAGTCAGGTACTCTGCGTAATACTGGTAATGAATATCCCCTCTTATTAAAAGGGATAAATGTGAAAAACACACTTCTGTAACTTCCTTCTTGATAGAGGAAACATTTGATTGGTTATGAAAAATAAAGATGTTAATATCCTTGCAGTAGATACTTCAACATATATGCTTTCAATAAGTTTGTA
>CAZFSG010000086.1:0-2442 GCA_964521665.1 uncultured Elusimicrobia bacterium | reverse complement strand
AACCTAAAATCCGTAATCTATTTGTATTCTATATTCAGTATCTGTAGGACTAACAATTTTTGATGTATAAAATTTATATCTGTACCTGAACCACACAACTTTATTTTTTGCAATTTTGTATGAGACAGTAAAATAAAATTTATCTCCTACAGAGTTTTCCTCATTGTCTGAAATATACAGGTTGTACCATTGTGGCTCAAGATAACTCAAATATACATTGGTATCAGAATTAAAAACACAAAACCTGCTGTTTATTGTAACACCAAAAAACCTATATTTTACTTCAGCCCAAAGTTGTTCACCATAATAAGTTTTGTCATAATCTAAAAACTTCTGCCATTGTTGATCATATCTAACTCGTAAAGATGCATCCTTTAAAATACTTGATGAAACTTGGAATCTATTTTTTATTCTTAGTTGTTGTGTTTGTACTTCTTGTTTTTCTGATGACAAATCATATGTCTTCAAATTTATATATCGTTCTCTTAAATCGTCTATAGTCCTAAAATAAAGTTCAGTATTTTTCAAAAGTTTATATTTTGTTTCAAAAAACAATTCATTATATTTTGATGGGAACCGTGGTTGTTCAGAACCTGAATATCCACTCCAAAGACCTTTAAATAATTCACATACGCCGTAAGAAAAATTTATCTCACCATTTTCAAACTTAAAACTATTACCTATTTTTATTCCATGTTGATTGTTATAATAATCATAAATTCTTATTGGTAACCCTAATGGTGAATAAAAATTAGGTTCAAGATATGTATATAACAAATAAAACTTTGTCTTACCTAACAAAAGAAGTAAACCTAAATTAACTCCGTATCCTTGTTGAGAAAATGTTGAAGTAGAACTTTGTTGTGAAAAATAAGCATTACTTTGTGCCAACTCGCCAAAAAATGTAAGTTTGTCAACAGGAACTTCAAAATATATACTTTTTGTTAATAACCTATCACCACGATATACATAACTCCATCTTTCTGAATATTTATCTAAAAGATTATATCCTGAAACTTTGCTTTTATCAGGATCAAACGGTTTACTATATTCTGCATAATACCCACAAAAACCTATTTTTAATGCATATATAGGAAACAGAAAGTTTATACCAACAAGTTGTTCTTGAACTTTTTTTTGAGGCAATTTATTAAATGTTGATGTCTCTATATTTACATCATAATCTAACAGATACTTATCATACTCAACATAATCGTTTCGTATATCCATCAAATCGTCTATTAAGTAAGAAACAACATTTAATTGTTCTTCCCCAGTATCTGAAACAACTATTTCTGTATATGTTGAAGTTTTTGCAATTAAATCTTTCTGCGAATAAAAAATAGCATATTCTGCTCCACCAACATTACCTTCAAAACCTATACCATAAAAATATGCGTTATCAGCAGTCGTTTTGTCTTCTCTTAACCCGCGCATCTTTGGTTTAACAGAACCTACTAAAGATGAAACAGCAGCGTTCTCATGTAAAACAACACCATAACCATATCCTGCTTTGTAATTACCAACAATTATTTTATCGAACGGTCCAAAAGAGTTTAATTTTATCCACCATTTACGAAGTAAATAACCAAAACTTTCAAATGAGGGAACAATCTCGTTAGGTTTATGTAAAAAAACATATCCTAAGAAAAGTTTGTCACCATAGGAAAGTTGTGTTCTGTTATAGAAATAATATGGTTGTTCAAAATTTTCTTTAGGTTGGTAGTATGTTTTTATCTCAGTTTTTTCTTCGGGACGGAACCTTATTCTTATTTGTCCTTTAAGTTGTGCTGGTTGTTTAACTTTATACACTGTGACATATAACGATATTCTTTTATAAACATCATCACCAACAATTTTTTTAAGTTCAGATTTTGTTTGGAACGGTTTAGATCTTCTTTGACGGATAATTTTCCGTGCTAATTCAGCAGTTATCCCAGGAAGAGATTTAAGTTGGAGATATGTTGCAGTGTTAAGGTCTAACGGATTTTGTAACAACGATTCTAAAAATCCATCATCTTCTTGATACAAATGTGCATCTTCTTCAACAGAAGTTGAAACAGTTTCTTGTTCAGTTTTATCAATTTCTTGATACAACTCTTCTAATTGTTGTTCTTCTTCAATAGTAAACTCTTCTTCTGTAATTGTTGAAGATAAAACTTCGTATTCTTGTTGTTGACAAAAAACATTATTGTAATAAAAAAACAAAAGTATAAACAAAAGTATTATCATAAAAATTATTCAACATAAAGTTTTTCTTTAACTTTATCAACTACTACAGGTTTAACATACGGTATTTTATACAACTCATCAACTGATTTAAACCCACCAACTTTTGTTCTGTATCTTATAACATTTTTTGCAGCAGTTTGTGAAAAACCTAAATTAAGTAGTTCTTCTTCTGTAACAGTGTTCAAATTAAACTTTTGTTTTTCTTCTTTT
>CAZFSG010000085.1:0-2459 GCA_964521665.1 uncultured Elusimicrobia bacterium | reverse complement strand
AAATATAGCAAAAGCAAGCTTTGCAGATACAATTTTTATTTATTTCGTAGTGGCAAACCTTGGTTTGTTACTAAGTAACACAAGGATTTAGGCCTTGCAATATTTGACATGAGCATCAAAGAAATGCAACAACTTGGTTGTTGCAGTCCAAAATGTAAGTTTAATTTTTGCTAATCGCAGACTTTAGTCTGTGATTTATTATTTTACGCACACTGAAAGGGTGCGGCTACCATGAACCACAGTTTGTTGTTGTCGCAATTATAGAGTGGTTCATAAATATCATAAAATAGATACCAAAAACTTTTTATACAAGGAGGACTACAACTATGGTAGATGAAGAAGATAAATTTTATACTTGGGATGAGATAGAAAAAGAACTTTCAGAACTTGAATTACAATATGGTGATAGTGACGAAATTGTTCGCAGTATTATAACTCCGTCGGTATCATCATATTGGAGAAAAAAACTTGAAGAAGAAAAAATTTTATATGAAAAAATGTTACAAACAAAAGAAGAAGAAAAAAAACAAATATTGTTGAAATTACAACAACAAGAACAAATTGTTGAGGAGTTAAAGAAACAAATTGAACGGCTTGAACGTGGCGAATGTGAAAAACTTAAAGATAAATATGAAGAACTTAGAAGGAAAGAATTAGAACTTGAAAAAGAAAAAGAAAAACTTGTTTGGCAACAACAGATACAAAGTCTCGAGTTTGATAAAAAAGTTGTTGAACAGGAGGTATTGCGTGCACGAGAAGAGTTTGAACAACAAAAACAAGAACTTTTGATCTATTACAACAGACAGTTTAATTCGTTGTTAGAAGTACAAAAACAACTACTTGAGGAAACTAATCGTTTAGAGAAAGAAGTTGATAGTATCATATCTTCTGCAAAAGAGGAAATATCAAAATATATTTCACAGAAAGAATCTGTAGAAAAAGAATTGTCCGAAATGAAACATTTTGTAGAAAAAATTAAACAGGAAAAAGAACAGATACTGAATGAAAACACATTACTGAAACAGAAAATAGATGCACTTGTTCAACAAAATATTCAAGATAAAAAACAATTAGTAGTACAAATAGCACAAAGTGTGAAAAATTATGTTTCTGAAATAAGAAGTTTGTGTGGGATAATTATAGGAGCAGCAAATTTTGTTACAAAATATAAATGGTTGAAAAAATCAGTGAAGTTTCATAACGAACTTATCTTAAACACAGTACAACGTATTTTAAGTATTTTAGATGAGATAATAAAAACGATACTTGAGTATTCTGTCTAACTAATGAATAAAAAACTACTTTTTGTATATTCTAAAAAAGAACAAATTGAACTTCCACAAAAGTTGTTGTCTGAATATCAAATTAAATCTGTTTTAGCGACCTCGTTTAGAGAAATTTATAAAACAATTGTTGAATATAAACCACAACTTTTACTCTTTGATGAAAATGTTAAAATAAAATATGTAAGATACCTTTCTGAGAGATTCAAGTTTATTCCAATATGTATAATTGGATATTTTGAAAAACCGCAAATTTTAGAAAAGTTTTTACAACTAAATCTTACAATACTTAATGTTAATCAGTCAGAAACAGAAATTAGTTCAACAATAGAAAACTTGTTATGGTTTTCTCTTTCAAAAGAAGAACTTTGGGATGAAGAATACAAATTATGTAGAGCAGATTTGTTAAAAAGTAAATTTTTATTTTTTATTAAAATTTTTGGTTTGTCAGTATTAGCAATTATTTCATTCTTTTTTTTACCAAAATTATATAATATTTTGGCAATAACAAAACCTATATATAACGAGATCGATTTAAAATACATTTCGCCATCAGATATAGTTGTTCTTAAAGACAAAATTATTATTACTGATTGGACAATAAGAAACATTTTTGAATACAATTTAGATGATGAACAACTTGTGAAAATGTATATTGCAGACGAACAATTTAACGCTGTTAGTATGAACAATAATAACTATTTTGTTTCATCGTCAATGTTTTCAAATAGTATCAGAATATCTCAATATCCAGAATTTTCAGTTACAATTTCTACATTAACTTTATTTCGTGAGAAAACAGTAATGGCTTTACATCTTACTGATGATAACAATCTTTATGTGTTAGATAATAAAAATACTTTGTTTCATTATGAAATAAAAGATAACAAAAATATTGTCTTTATTTCATCGTATATAATAACAGAATTTTTCCCTATTGATGTTTATGTTTACAACAATGATATATTTTTGCTTGATAGCGAAAACAATGTACATAAAATAAAAAATTTTGCTAAACAACAATATGCTCATGTTTTATTAGATAAATTTTTTGACCCAAAACAAATAAAGTTTGTTTCTTTTGCAATAAATAAAAATTGGCTTTATTTTGTTAGTGAGGAAGCAAAAAAAATTGTTAAATTACCATCTAAGATTCTTTATGTTGATTAAATAATA
>CAZFSG010000084.1:0-2522 GCA_964521665.1 uncultured Elusimicrobia bacterium | reverse complement strand
AAGGATGAAAAAAAACTTTATTTTTTTATTTTCCATATTTATGTTGTCCACAAGTTATATATATTGTGGTGGGCTTTCATCACCAAATGCTGCAATGTATCTTTCAAACCTTAAAATAGGACAAGAGTATTCATTGAAACAACTTTTAGGATATCCGTTTCGTGTAACATACAAAGGTAAATATCCAGTTGATTTAAGAATTGATGTTCTAAAACCTGATACAACAACACAGGATGGATACATACCTATTCCTGATTTGTCCTGGATACAGTTACAAAAAACAGAGTTTTCGTTAGACCCAGGTGAAACTGCAGAAACAGATATAATAATAAAAATACCGAATGATGAATCATTGTTAGGTAAAAAATTCCATGTGTCAATTTCGCCAGTAACTTCTGCACCTAAAGGAGACACACGTGCGTGGCTTGCGTTTGCAGTAGGTTTAGTGTGTAAGCTTTATTTATCAATAGCGCCGAAACCGCCTACAATAGAAGAGATACGTGAACTACAAAAACGTCGTCTTTCAGGATATTTAGATGTTTCAGTTTCCCCGAACAGAATTTTTATTTATGATTTAGAACCAAACAAAAAATATGATCTTACAAAACAGTTCAACGAAGTAATAAAAATTATAAATGCAACATCACAAAATGTTTTAGTTGAGGCAGAATCAGTACCACCATCATCTCGTGGTATCTTTCTTACTGAAGGACAAGAAGAACTTCCTCAGCCAGAGCTTCTTATTGTAAAACCAAAAAAAGATAAACTAAAACCTGATTCTGTAAAAAGTTATAAATTGTTTCTTAATACAAAAGGATTAGAGTTTGATAAAACATATCTTGCTGTAGTAAAGGTTTCTTTAAGGAACGAACGGCTTGATGTGAACCATTATGTAAAAATATACATTGAGATGAAAAAATCTGCCCAACAATGACCTTCGTCAAAAGAAGACATTAGGTTTTTCTTTGGTTACTCTCTTTTTTCCTAAAAAGAAAGTAACTCCCCTCTATCAAGAGGGGATTAAGGGGTGTGTTTTACACTACAATGAATATAATACAACTTATAAAAGAAGATATTGAAACTGTATTCAAAAAAGATCCTGCTGCAAAAAGTGTAGCAGAAGTAATCTTTTGTTATCCTGGTCTTCATGCAATATGGATACACAGAATTGCTCACTGGTTTTATAAAAAAAAGATGTATTTTATTGCAAGGTTGATCTCACATATAAACAGATTTCTTACTGGTATTGAGATACATCCAGGTGCAAAAATTGGCAGAAGATTTTTCATAGACCATGGAGCAGGTGTTGTTATAGGTGAAACAGCAGAGATAGGTGATGATGTTTTAATATATCAAGGAGTAGTATTAGGTGGTGTGTCATTATCAAAAGGGAAACGACATCCTACCGTAGGAAACAATGTTGTGATAGGTGCAGGAGCAATTGTTTTAGGAAACATAAAAATTGGTGATAACGCAAGGATTGGTGCAGGTTCTGTAGTAGTTAAAGATGTTCCTCCTAATACTACTGTTGTAGGTGTTCCAGCGAGAGTTACAACAGAGTTTACTTTGCAACAAGTACAACTATTAGAACATAACAAACTTCCAGACCCTATTGCTGAAGGGTTTGAATTTATTTTTGCTGAACTAAATAAATTGGAAGAACGAATTAAGAAATTAGAATCACTTGAAGGTATAAGTTCACAAATTGATGAGTATTTTGAACAAAAGAAAAAAGAAATTGAAGAAATGTTTAAAGAACAAAAAAATAAATAAAAACTTATCCACCATCCCCTCTATCAAGAGAAGTGTCCCGTAAGGGACGGGGTGTGTAATCTCCTCTATTAAGAGGGGTGGCTGCGGAGCAGCCGGGGTGTGTAATAAAAACACACCCCTGTAGGTCCCCTCTTATTAGAGGGGACATTAGAAGAGGGGACATTAGAAAGAAATACAACAACACAGTTGATGTACTCCAAAGGATGGTAGTCGCAGGTTTTAGCCTGCGTAAATTATTTTGTAGTCGCAAAACTTGGTTTGTGCGCATATTATTTGTAGTTGCAGACCTTGGTCTGCTGAAATAGAGCAAAGCAAGCTTTGCAACTACAATTTTTATTTATTGAAAAATGCAACAACATGGTTGTTGCAGTCCAAAAAAAATTTGTAGCCGCTGGCTTCAGCCTGCGTAGTAAATTATCATAAAGTATTTAGCAACAACTCAATGTGAGGGTGGGGAAAAATTTTAAATTTGTAATTCAACTATGTTCTTTTTCTGACGAAAAAATGTAGAAAAAAATTTTAAAAAAATTTTTTTAAAAAATACTTGACAAAATACAAAAATATGTATATAATATATATTAGCAAATAAACAGTATAGTTTTAAATAAAAACCGAAAGGGTAAAATAAAAAACCAGTCTTTTTTAAAAAAGACTGAGTGATAAAAAAATCTAACATCCCAATAAAATGGGAAAGGAGGTGAGTAAAGAATGAGGAAAATCATAAATATACTACTTTTAGCAGGTATTGT
>CAZFSG010000083.1:0-2556 GCA_964521665.1 uncultured Elusimicrobia bacterium | reverse complement strand
GTACAGACAGGTAGTGCAGTGATATATATAGATGATATTGCTTTTGTATACAAGACTTCACAGCAACTTCCAAATTATAGGTTAACTGTTAATGTTTCCCCATCTGGAGCAGGAAGTGTTGTATTAGAGCCGTCAGGAGGGGTGTATGTAGCAGGAACTACCGTTACACTTACAGCACAGGCTAATATAGGATATGTATTTAATGGGTGGAGTGGAGATTTAAGTGGAAGTCAAAACCCTGCTACAATATTGATGAATTCTAACAAAACAGTAACAGCAAATTTTGTTCAACAATCAACAACTACTCAAACTTATACATTGACAGTTTATGTATTCCCGCAGGCAGCTGGTAGTGTAACATTATCTCCTGCTGGTGGAAGGTATCAAGGAGGAACACAGGTACGAGTTGTTGCTGTAGCTAATGAAGGATATGTTTTTGATCATTGGGAAGGAGATTTGGTTGGTAATGAGACAGAAAAAACGGTTATTATGGATTCAAACAAAACTGTGATAGCAGTATTTGTTTCTTCTTCCTTGCCTCAGCTACCACAAATAGATGTTTCTTTAACAAATAATGAAATTATTTCTGGTATAGTAAATATAACTGTTAGTATTACTACTTCAGTTGTTAATATAGAGAAAGTTTTGTTATATATTGATAATGTATGTATATCTACAGATACACTTTCACCATATAGTTTTGAACTAAATACTACAAAATATTCAGATGGTCAACATACTGTAAGAGTAGAAGTATACGATGAATATGGTAGGGTCATTGTAAAAGAAATCATAGTAGAAATAAACAACACAGTACCTCCTTATTTACTTAAGCCAACAGAACTTAAAAATACTATAGTTTTATCACCTAATGGCGATGGTATAAATGATGAAATTGTGTTCTCTACGGATATTGAAGAGTTTAAAATATACAATCTAAAAGGTAAACTTATAGAAAGAGTTGAAGGAAAGTTTGATATTAAGAGTTTGAAGAAAGGTGTTTATATTTATATAGCAAAACTTAAAAATGGAGAAGTGATAAAAGGAAATATTATAATAGAAAAATAATGTAAGAAAAAAAGTATGAAATTAGAAATAAGATTGGACCAACTTGTGAAACATAATTCACCTTATGCTGTTTTAGAAGAAGTAAAACATAATTTTGTATACCACTATCCATATTCCGAATTTATAATAATAAGAGAGATTTTTGAGGATTATATTGATTTGATGGAAGGACGATATCCAAAGTATAAAAAATGTGATGTTAAATTCCATGATATTCAACATACCACTGATGCTTTGCTTGCTTTATCAAGGTTAATTGATGGGTATAACATAAAACATGCAAACAAAAAGTTTTCAGTAAGAAAAGTCAAACTAGCTATTATAGCTACTATTTTTCATGATATAGGATATTTAAGAAGAATTGACGAAGATGAATTTACCGGAGCTAAGTATACTTTATTCCATGTAAAACGTAGTATTGAGATTGTCAGTGATTATTTTAAAGAAAAAAAATTTAGTACAAAAGATTTAGAAGTTGTTAAAAGGATTATAATGGCAACAGAAGTAGATGTTAATTTGTCTACAATTAAATTTGCTGATGAGGAAGAAAAAATTCTCGGATGTATGGTTATGACATCTGATTATTTAGGACAGATGTCTTCAAGGACATATCTTGAAAAACTTTTGTTTTTGTATGAAGAATTTAAGCACGGTGGAATAGATGAGTATAAATCAGAATTAGATTTGTTTCTTAAAACTCCTAAGTTTTATGAATTTGTAAAAGAGAAATTAAATAAAGATTTTAAAGGTGTTTATAAATATGCTAAAATTCATTTTCAAAAAAGATATAAAATCAACAAAAATTTATACTTTGTTGCAATTGAACGTCAGATTAAGTATCTTCAAGAAAATATAAAAAATAAAAAAGATATTTATTTTAAACTTCATAGAAGAAACGAAATAGGAGTAGTCTTAATATGATTAGAATAAAAGTATTAAAAAAAGAAGACTTTGAGAAATATGGTATAATTATTGAACCACAGAATAGAAAAGAGATCTTTGAAGTTATATGTAGAGAAGAAACAAAAGTTGGTTGGCGAATTGGGTATCTTGTGATGTCACCACAAGAAGTTTCTATAATAGAAGCACATCCTAACTCACAAGAAACTTTTGAACCTGTTAAAGGAACAAGTATAATAATAGTATCTGAACCTAACTCACCACAAAATATAGAAGCTTTTCTTTTAGATAAACCTGTATGTTTAAAAAAAGGTATATGGCATGGAATATTAGTTTTATCTGAAACTGCAGAAATAAAAATTACTGAAAATTTAGAAGTTGAAAGTATATATTACAAGTTAGAAAAACCTCTCAATGTATATATTTGTTCTTGAAATATATAGATTTAATAAAATTATTAAACGTAAATAAGGCAGAAGTTTATAAAAAATAATCTTTGTAAAAAGTATCGAACTTTAATTTCTGAATAATCAACCATTTATTTTAATTAAAAGATTAAAATTTGGAGGTATATACCTATGTAAAAAA
>CAZFSG010000082.1:0-2811 GCA_964521665.1 uncultured Elusimicrobia bacterium | reverse complement strand
CAAGTTTCTCTAAATATGGTTTTATTTGTTCTTTTGTAAGATTTGTTCTAAGCAACCGCACGCCGCAATTTATATCATAACCAATTCCGCCAGGTGAAATAACGCCATCTGAAATTCTGAATGCAGCAACACCTCCTATCGGAAACCCATATCCCCAGTGTACATCAGGCATGGCTAAAGATACCTTCTCAATACCAGGAAGTGTTGCAACATTTTCAACCTGTTGTACAGCTTTGTCTTCAATAACTTTTTTTATCGTATGTTCATTAGCATAAATAATCCCTGGTACGTTCATCTTGCCAGTTTTTTCTAATAAATATCTGTAATCATCTAACTTTTTAAGGTTCATTTTTTTATCTAATGATAATTAATGTACCAGTCTTTATACTATTGTTTTTAAACTTAATTTTGAAAAAATATATCCCACTATCTATACCTTTTGCTAAATCATTATCTAATCTATAACCAGATTTTAATACTAATCTTCCTTTAGAATCAAAAATTTCTACTAATTCTACATCAGAAGGTGCTCCAAAAATTATCTCGTTGTTTATAAAATCATTACCTAAAGAAAGAATATATTTATCTTTTGCTTCTATCTCTAGTTGAGAAGAAACTGATTGAAAATTTGCTACTATTGTTTTAGTGGAATCCATAATTATAGTTGTAGGATTTTCAGTAGTATTTATATCACCACTCCATCCAATAAATACCCATCCATTA
Source organism: uncultured Elusimicrobia bacterium (assembly GCA_964521665.1). GTDB lineage: Bacteria > Elusimicrobiota > Endomicrobiia > DTEH01 > DTEH01 > JANXDG01. The sequence continues at coordinate 2,088 of CAZFSG010000082.1, read as the reverse complement.
GCAGCTTGTGCTGTAAGAGTCACTTTTGTACCTGCTACATATACTTCACCAGAAGGATCCAACACAACACTTCCTGATCCTAATGGATTTATGTTTATCCTAAGTGTGTATGTAGATGCATACACAACAAAATTCGCTACAACTACTTTGTTAGACGTCATTGTTATTGTAGCAGGATTTTGTGTACCACTTAAATCTCCACTCCAATTACTAAACACATACCCACTATTCGCCTGTGCTGTTAACTGCACCTGTGTTCCTGCTGTATACACACCACCTGCGGGGTTTAAAGAAACCGTACCTGCATTTTGTGGTGAAATATTTATGTTTAATCTATATTTTGGTGTAGTATCTCCTGAACCACCATTATTATTTTCTTCTTCAGGTATATATTCACCAGTTTGATATCTAATTTTTGCTGGAATTATACCATTTTGAATATCATATCCTATAGATGGCCATGGCATATCTTGAGGATAAAAACTTGGTTTTGAAAGTTTGTAATATGATACTGGAAAATTCCTATCAGAAATTTTTGGATCGTATTGTATCACACCCTTTATATTATTCCCATGAACAATCAATGTTGTTGTATCAATTGTATTATCAAACTTTATATCTAAACTACTTGTGGTTGCAATTTCGTTTGCTATAATATTTTGGTAATTAGAATGATCCATTACCTCTATTCCTTCAGATTCAACTCTGTTTCTAAACATAGTATTTCCAGGACCTGATGGTCCCCAGTAATCAGCAAAATCTATCTCTTGAACAATATTCCCTTCAAATAAATTCATAAATGGATAATGGCCATGAATAGAAATATCGCATGGTGTCCACACACCTGGTGCTTCATCTTGATATGGTTCTATTGAATAGTTGTATCCAAAAACATTACCGTTTGCTCCAATATGTACCATCATAGAATGACGAAGATGTTTAAATATATTGTTTTCTACTAAACAATTTGTTACATGAAAACCTAACTCAACTCCATAGCCATGTCCACCACCATCATAACGATACGAATTTTCAAAATAACACTCTCTAACTTCTAAATTTAAACATGAAGTTGCACTTATGTGTGACTTTACTGTCATATAACTAAAAACCCTTCTTACCCAACAATTTGCTGCATTTTTAAAATAAAAAGTATTAGTATCAACATTATTTTTTCTTTCAATATAAAAATCTTCAAATCCTACATTGGTTATTAAATTATTCTTTCTTACTTGTGGATTAAGTTCTTGCCTAAAACTAATATTTAACGGTGGAGTAATAATCAAAGTATTCCCTTCTATATCAACTATTCTAAAAAACTGTCCAACTGCATATTGTGCCCAAGATTGGTTCCATTGCGGTTTTGTATACATTATGTTAGGATCATTATCTTGTTGTATTTCAGCAATATCACCAACTTTAAATTGTGTAACATCAGAAACAACAATTCGTGTTGAACCTTTTTCATAACCACCTATAACATTCACAAATTGTCCTCTTCTATATGTTACTATCTCGAAACAATCTCCTGAAGATTGTTCAAAATACAATTTTGTCTTTTTATATCCATCACCTTTTAATACAACACCGTCACAATCTTGAAATGATAATTTTGATTTTATTAAATACTCTCCTTCAGGGACATAAACAACTGCTAAAGTATTGTTTGTTTTAGCATAATTTTTAGCAGCGGTTATAGCTGAACTAAACGCTTGGTAATCATCATCAACACCATTTGCTTTTGCACCATAATCTTTCACATTAAAATACTTATATGTTTGCGAACTTATAATAGGTAATTCTTCTCCACCATTGTATCCAGCCTTTGTCCAATCAACACAACGTGTTTCATCTAAAATTTCGCTGAAAGAAAATTTTGGTATCATAAACATAAACAATAAAAAAATAAATATAATTTTTTGTACCATAATAGTTCTTCCTTATCTCATAATTTGATTTTTAAAATACTAAAACTGTAAACAGATTTCAATATATATTGCAATTGAAAAATTTTTATTGTAATAAAAAAATTCTATGAAAGAACTACCAAAAGCTTATAATCCAAAAGATACTGAAAAAAATATTTTA
>CAZFSG010000081.1:0-2849 GCA_964521665.1 uncultured Elusimicrobia bacterium | reverse complement strand
ACATAATATAATATCTCATCCCCTCTATTAAGAGGGGACATTAGGTTTTTCTTTGATTACTTTCTTTTTCCTAAAAAGAAAGTAACTCCCTTCTATTAAGAGGGAGTGGCTGCGAAACAACTGAGGTGTGTCTTTCCCCTCTATTATGAGGGATGTCCGATAGAGCGGAGTGTGTTATTCCCTCTATCAAGAGGGGATCAAGGGGTGTATACATCACCTACCCCAATGTAGTAGTAGATTTATTTTATCACACAACTATAGCAAATTCAACTTTTGCTTTGCTATAAATTAAGCAGATATGCTATAAATAAAACAATAAACCGAAGGAGCATTAATTTATGACAGTACGTGTAAGGTTTGCACCATCACCAACAGGTTTCTTACATGTTGGCGGGTTAAGGACAGCATTGTTTAATTATCTTTTTGCAAGACATAACAATGGTGTTTTTATATTAAGAATTGAAGATACTGATAGAACAAGGTATGTTGAAGGAGCTACCGAGAACTTAATTTCAATACTTTCTTGGTGTGGACTTGACTATGACGAAGGTCCTTACCTTGACGAACAAGGTAAAATTTATCAAAAAGGAAATTTTGGCCCTTATATACAATCACAAAGAATTGAAATTTATAGAAAATATGCTGAAGAATTGTTAAAAAAAGGTGCTGCATACAGATGTTTTTGTACACCACAACGGTTAGAAGAATTAAGAAAAACACAAATTTTAAACAAACAACCTCCTATGTATGACAGGTTCTGTAGAAACCTTTCTCAAAAAGAATCTGATGAACGTGCAAAATCTGAACCTTATACAATAAGATTGAAAATACCAGATGAAGAAATTATTTTTTTTGACATTATCCGCGGAGAAATAAAATTTGATGGTAGACTTATTGATGACCAAATTCTACTAAAATCTGATGGTTTCCCAACATACCATCTTGCAAATGTTGTAGATGACCATTTGATGCAAATTACTCATGTAATTCGTGGTGAAGAATGGTTGTCATCAACTCCAAAACATATACTTCTTTATAGATATTTTGGTTGGCAAGCACCACAATTTGCACACCTTCCTTTACTTCTCAATCCTGACAGATCTAAACTAAGTAAACGCAGTGGCGATGTCTCCGTAGAAGATTATAAAAAAGAAGGATATTTACCCGAAGCTATTATAAACTATGTTGCTTTACTTGGTTTTTCAACTGAAGATTCACAACAATTTTTTACAAAAGAAGAATTAATACAAAAATTTACTTTAAAACGTTGTTCACAATCACCTGCTGTGTTTGATAGACAAAAACTTTTATGGATGAATTCTGAATATATTAGAAAAACTGACACAGAAAAATTATATCACTATTCAAAACCTTTTTTAGAACATGCTGGATTCAAAAATATTGAAGAAAAAAAAGAATATATTAAAAAACTTATTGAAGCAGAAAAAGAACGTATAAAACTTTTAAAAGATGTACCTTATTTAATAGAGTTTTTCTTAAAAGATGATACAGAAATTGTTTATGATGAAACAGCAGTAAAAAAATTTCTTTCAACTGAACAACAAAAAAATATATTAAAAGAAATTTTAGAAGAATTGAAACCTGTTGAAAATTTTAATAAAACAGTATTAGAGGAAAAAATAAGAAATTTCTGTCAACAAAAAGGATATAAAACTTCAGATGTTTTTCATCCACTAAGAGTAGCAGTATCTGGTAGAAAAGAAGGTATTGGTCTTTTTGACCTACTTGAACTTTTAGGTAAAGAAAAGGTTATAAATAGAATAGAACTTGTATTAAAAAAGAATTTTTAACAAATATTTCCCCTATTTATAGAGGGGATATTAGGTTTTTCTTTGGTTACTTTCTTTTTCCCTAAAAAGAAAGTAACTCCCCTCTATTAAGAGGGGTGCACCGTAAGGGACGGGTTGTGTTTCCCTGCGTAATTAATAATTGCAATAACATGATTATTGCAGTACAAAAAATTTTGTACTCGCTAATTTTAATTAGCGCTGATAATACGCTGATAATAAATCAGCGGATACAATAGAATTTAGTAGCCACAGACTTTAGCCAGCGTAATTAATTTTACCAAAAAGAATTTTATTTTTAATTTTTCATCCATATTTTTCATAAATACCATAAAAAAGTTAACAGTACTATCTCCTAAAGGAGGAATTTTAAAATGGCTGAAGAAAAAATAAATTATTTCTTAGCACTTATAACTTCGCTTGCATCAACATGTTGGATGCAACTTGGCAAAGTTCCTAACCCTATATCTAACAAAATTGAAAAAGACCTGCAAAATGCAAGGTTCACAATTGATATCTTAAGAACATTGAAAGAAAAAACAAAAGGTAATCTTGCTGATGATGAAGAACGATTATTGATTTCAGTAATTACAGATCTTGAACTAAATTATGCTGAAGAAGTAAAAAAAGAAACTCAGTAATTTGATAATTAAAAATTATTTCTTCCGGGGTGGTGTAATTGGTAACACAGATGGCTCTGGACCATCTGTTCCTGGTTCGAGTCCAGGCCCCGGAGTTATTTTAAAACTATAATATGCTAAAGAAAGATAATATGATGTTGTTATGGAAAACAGAGACACAAGTAATATCTTAACAATTTCTAATCCCATTCTGTTGAAAATAAATATATACTGTCCTCTTATAGTCCCAATTTTTTACCATACCAAAAGATAAAACAGTAAGATATAAAAAATTTTACCGTTGTTTTGAATATACAAAGCAATTAAGTATATGTTTCCTTTTCTAACTAATGAATTAGAGAAACAATGGGAAATAATAAAAGATGAGTTTACAAAAATTATTTAAAATATTAGTATCTAT
>CAZFSG010000080.1:0-3120 GCA_964521665.1 uncultured Elusimicrobia bacterium | reverse complement strand
TGCATAATAATTGCAACAACATGGTTGTTGCAGTCCAAAATGTAAGTTTAATTTTTTGGGTAGTTGTAGGCATCAGCGTACGTTTCTAACGCAACTTAAAAGTTGCGGCTAGCGGTAGATTGCAGATTGTATATTTTTGTAATCGCAGAGTTTAGTCTGCGCTTTGTTATTTATTTGCACACTGAGAGAGTGCGGCTGCCTAAGACTATGCTTTGTTGTTCGCGCAAATTGTAAGATTTTCATAAATACCATAAAAAAGTTAACAGTACTAAAAAAGAAAGGAGGGTAATAATATGGCAAAAGTAGGAATAAACGGGTTTGGTAGAATAGGGAGGTTAGTTGCAAGAGCAATCTTCGAAAGAAAAAATACTTCTTTGGAACTTGTTGCAATAAATGATCTTGCGGATGCAAAGACAAACGCGTTGTTATTCAAATACGATTCAGTTCATGGAAGGTATAATGGTGAAGTGAAAGTAGTAGATGAAGAAACAATATCTATAGATGGTAGAACAATAAAAGTTTTTAAAAAATCTGACCCTGCTGAACTCCCATGGAAAGATTTAGGTGTAGAAATAGTTATTGAATCAACAGGATTGTTTACTGTTAAAAAAGATGGTGTTAACAAAAAAGGAAAACTTGTCAAAGGTGCAGAAAACCATATTACTAAAGGTGGTGCAAAAAAAGTTATTATTACAGCACCTGCTGAAGGTGAGGATATTACAATAGTTATGGGAGTTAATGAAGATAAATATGATCCTCAAAATCACCATGTGGTATCCAATGCTTCATGTACAACAAACTGTTTAGCACCGATAGTTAAAGTATTACATGAAACTTTTGGTATTGAAAAAGGGTTAATGACAACTATACACGCATATACAAACGATCAAAGGATCTTAGATCAAGTACATTCTGATCTTCGTAGGGCACGAGCAGCTGCTATTTCAATGATCCCTACAACCACAGGTGCTGCACGTGCTATTGGGAAAGTGATACCTGAGCTTAAAGGAAAACTTGACGGGTTTGCAATCCGTGTACCAGTAGCAAATGTTTCAGTAGTAGATTTTACTTGTATTGTTAAAAAATCCACTACAAAAGAAGAAGTTAATGAAGCACTAAAAAAATATGCTGAAGGTTCACTCAAAGGTATACTTGAATATTGTGAAGAACCTTTAGTTTCTACAGATTTTAATCATTCATATGCAAGTTCTATTGTAGACGCATTATCAACAAATGTAATTGATGGTAATTTAGTTAAAGTTTTGTCCTGGTATGATAACGAATGGGGATATTCAAACCGTGTTGTAGATTTAGCTGAGTATATGGTAAAGAAAGGATTATAAATTTTATTTATAAGAGAGGTTTAACTATGAAAAAATCAATAAAAGATATTGATTTAAAAAACAAAAAAGTTTTGGTTCGTGTAGATTACAATGTTCCAATAAATGAGGAAGGTAACGTTGAAGATGATACAAGGATAAAAGAATCTTTACCAACTATAAATTACTTGTTAGAACAAAACTGTGCAATAATTTTGATGAGCCATCTGGGTAGGCCAAAAGGTAAACCTGAAGAAAAATATTCTTTGAAACCTGTTGCGAAAAGGTTGCAAGAACTTTTAAATAGAAAAATTATTATGGCAAACGGTATTACTGACGAAGAAACAAAAAATTTAGCAAAAGAACTTAAAAATGGTGAAATTATGTTATTAGAAAATGTAAGGTTTGACCCAAGAGAAGAAAAAGATGATGAAAGTTTTGCAAAAGAACTTGCTTCCTTAGTAGGTGATGATGGTGTTTTTGTTCAAGATGCGTTTGGTTCTGTTCATAGAGCACATGCTTCAACACATGCAATAGCAAAATTTTTACCTGCAGTATGTGGATTCTTATTGGAAAAAGAAATTAAATATTTTGATAAAATTTTAACTTCGCCTGAAAAACCTTTCATAGCGATACTTGGTGGTGCTAAAGTTTCTGATAAAATTGGTGTTATTGAAAATTTGTTGGATAAAGTTGATGCAATAATTATTGGTGGTGCAATGGCATATACTTTTTTGTTATCTCGTGGTATTTCTGTAGGCAATTCATTAGTTGAAAAAGATAAACTTGATCTTGCAAAAGAATTGTTAAAAAAAGCAGAACAAAAAAATGTAAATATTTTGTTACCGATAGACCATATTGTAGCAGAAAAAATAGATGCTTCTGCTGAAGCAAAATATATTGACAGTGTTGATATTCCTGAAGGGTATATTGGAGTTGATATTGGGAGAAATACTGTATCAAGAGTTGCACCTATTATATTATCAGCAAAAACTATTGTGTGGAACGGTCCGATGGGCGTGTTTGAAATAGATAATTTTGCTGAAGGAACTAAACAAGTTGCTACTCTTATCACACAAGCAACTCAAAAAGGTGCCACTACTGTAGTAGGCGGTGGTGATTCTGTTTCAGCTATTAAAAAGTTTAAATTAGAAAGTGGTTTCTCACATATTTCAACAGGTGGTGGCGCATCTTTGGAACTACTCGAAGGGAAAAAATTACCTGGTATTGAAGTATTAGCAGATAAATAAATAATTTAAAAAAACAGGAGAGAAAAGTGTATACTATAATTTATATTTTGCACATTTTTATTTGTGTACTTTTAATTTTATCAATACTGCTACAACTTGGTCAGATGGGAGGATTAGGTGGGATTTTTGGCGGTGGCGGTGTTGATCAAATTTTTTCATCTTCAGCTGGTTCTATGTTTATGAAAAAAGTTACGATAGTTCTTGCAATATTGTTTGTCTTAACAACAATAGGTCTTACTATATTCTCTTCTCGGACAGGACTTGAAACTATAGTAAGATAAAGTAACCCCAGTTGCCGCGGTGGTGGAATTGGCAGACACGTACGTTTGAGGGGCGTATGCCTTAACGGCGTGTGGGTTCAAATCCCACCCGCGGCACCATCTTTTCTACAATTGTAATGTTTTCTTTCTCCTAATTAAAGCAGTATTTCTACTTTGTTTATATGTCTTAATGTTTTTGGTTTGGTATACCTTATAACTTTCTTAAATAGTCTTTTTTCCCATTGAATATAATATTAAAATTTGTTATATTTTAAAGTTGAAACTTTTTAA
>CAZFSG010000079.1:0-3123 GCA_964521665.1 uncultured Elusimicrobia bacterium | reverse complement strand
TTTTTTCAAAAATATAAATTTTTAATCTGTTTCAACTTTTCAACTTGTGTTTTAGTAAGAAATTTTTGTTTACCTAAAATTTTTGTAAGACAAAAAACTTTTGCTAAATATTCAAATTTTTCTGTTTTTATAACAGCTGTTTGCAAATCTTCAGCAATAGTTACCAACCCGTGATTTTTTAAAATAAATACATCGTTAGTAAACAAGTACTTTTTTAACTTTTTTGCAAGTTCTTCAGTGTAAAAAGTCGCATATTCTACCTGTGCAATACCTTCAAAATAAATCAATGTCTCTGCTAATAATGGTTTTGTTATATCAAACCCACATATACCTATAACTGTTGAATATACAGGATGTGTATGAACTACAGCGTTAATATCTTTTCTGTTCTGATACACTACAGTATGGAGACGCCATTCACCTGAAGGTTGTGTTTCACCATCAATTTTGTTTCCGTAAAGATCAATGATTACAAGATGTTTTTCAGACAAATTTATTTTTTGTTTCCCTTGTGGTGTAATAATAATTTTATCTTTTCCTATACGAACTGAGATGTTGCCATCAAACCCTACTAAAAACTTGTTTTCAAAAAGGTATTTGTATTTTTCGACAATTTCTTTTTTTACAGCATCAAGAGTTATTTCCATTTATCACCTACTTTATTTTTGTAATCTTTTGATTTTATAAATTCTTATAAAGTATTCTGTAATACCATACAGTACATACACGGCAAAAATTAAAAACACAGAACTTTCAGGATATGAGAAAATCAATAATGTGGCTACTATTACTATTGTAAGGACTTTTAATGAAACTTTTTGTGTAAGTTTTATATTATTAACCTTCGGATAACGAAATTTTGTAATCATTAACACACTTAAACATAAAATTATTGCAGGTAAAATATTTTCTAAAAATGGTGCTATAGCTAACAAAAATGTCATATGTTTTTTAGTAAGGCCAGCCTCTCCAGTTGAAATACTTAACAAAAGAATTATTGAAACAATTATTCCAGCAGCGGCTGGTGTTGGCAAACCTTCATAAAATGTAATCTTTTGATTTTGTTGTTTATAACAATTAATAAAATTAAATTTTGCTAATCTTAATGCACCAAAAAATATATATATAAAACATATCATTATCCCTGGAAAACCGTATCTGTAACCTACTAACTGCCAAACTAAAATTATCGGTGCAACACAAAATGTGATAAAATCTGCTAAAGAATCAAGTTCTGCCCCAATTATTGAATTAACATTTTTTGCTCTTGCTATTATTCCATCAATACCATCAAAAATTATACCTAAAACTACTAACCATGCTGATTTTACAAAACTTCCTCTGATACTTAACACAATTGACCACAACCCACAAAACATATTTGCAACAGTAAAAATTGTAGGAAATAAATAGAATCTTAGTAATACATTATTCATTGTTTGTTTTTTAAAGCAACTGCTGTGATCCCTGCAAACACTCTCTGATTTTTTGTTACTAACAATCTGTAGTTGTTTTTAGGAAACTCAAAATTTACTTGTGAACCTAAAAGTATTGCACCTAATTTTTGACATTGTTGAATCTTTTCTTCTTCTTTAACCCAACAAACAATACGTCTTGCTAAAATACCAGCTATCTGTGTAACAACAAAATTTTCTCCATCGTAATTTTGTATGACTATAATATTTTGTTCGTTACAAGAATCAGTTTCTTTTTTCCCTGCTGGGAAAAACTTTCCTTTTTTGTACTCAATTTTTTTTATCACACCATCAGTTGGACTACGTTGTATATGAACATCAAACAATGACATAAATATTTTTATACACCAGGTGTTCTCAGTTTCTACAATCTCAAATACTTTACCATCTGCAGGAGAATAAAGAATTGATTCATTGTTTTTAACAACACGGACAGGATCACGAAAAAAATTTATAAGTAGTAGTGTAATAACACAAAAGATTATTGTTATAGGTAAAAAAAACTTTATAGCAAAACTTATCAACCAAAAAAATATGCATATAAAGAATAAAACATATACTATTTTTCTACCTTCTTTAAGCATAAAATAATATAATTTTTACAAAGTAAACACTCTGAAAATGTTTTCATCATTTTTTCAGCCAAGTCATCATTTCACGAAGTTTCCTACCCACTTCTTCTATTGGATGTTGGTCACCTTTTGCTAAAAGTTCGTTAAATTTTTGTCTACCAGTTTTGTTTTCTTTAATCCACTCACGAGCGAACTTTCCTGTCTGTATTTCTTTCAAAATTTTTTTCATCACTTTTTTAACTTTTTCATTTATAACCCTTGGTCCACGAGTTAAATCACCATAACATGCAGTATTTGACACTCTTCTTCTCATACCTGAGATACCATATTGTTGTATAAGGTCAGTTATAAGTTTAAGTTCATGTAAAACTTCAAAATAAGCAATTTCTGGTTGATACCCAGCTTCAGTTAAAACATCAAATGCTGTCTGTATTAATGCAGAAACACCACCACACAACACAACTTGTTCTCCGAAAAGGTCTGTTTCTGTTTCTTCTTTAAAAGTGGTCTCAATAACACCGCAACGTGTTGCACCAATAGCTTTTGCATATGCTAACGCTAATTTCAAGGCGTTACCAGTTGCATCTTGATGTACTGCAACAAGTGCTGGTACACCTTTTCCTTCTTTATACATCTCCCATACTAACGCTCCGGGACCTTTCGGTGCTACCATGAAAACATCAATATCTTTTGGTGGTTTAATTTGTTTAAAATGTATATTGAATCCATGAGAAAAACATAATGCTTTTCCTGGTTTTAAATATTTTTTTATTGACTTTTTATAAACCTCTGCTTGAACATGGTCTTGTGTTAAAATCTGAATTATATCAGCTTGTTTTGAAACTTCTTCTGCAGTAAACACTTGGAAACCATCATTTATAGCTTGTTGATAGTTAGCAGTCCCCTCAAGTTCCGCAACTATTACTTTTATACCTGATTCTCTTAAACACAAACTTTGCCCTCTGCCTTGGATACCATAACCAATAATACCAACAGTTTTATCTTTTAGAATTTCTATATCCGCATCTTTGTCATAATATATTTTTACCATATGTTTTATCCTCCTATTATTATAA
>CAZFSG010000078.1:1974-3515 GCA_964521665.1 uncultured Elusimicrobia bacterium | reverse complement strand
TTTTTGTGCTGTTGAAACATCTATTTTATACGAATATATTTTTTTATTCTGTATTGTAAAAATACTTGCATCTAATTGTTCAATATATGAAAGATTATCTTTGACATCTAAAAAAAACTCTATAGTATCGTTTATACCATCATTATTAGGAGAGAATACTTCTGTAGAAACATTTATTTCAATATTAGGCGATTGTGTGTCAACAACAAATTCCTTTTTCTGTGATTCATACACAACAATTTTGTCTTCTGTTTTATCTTTAAGTATAACTTCTGCTGTATAAACACCATCGGGTAAAATTTTACCATCATTTGTTTTCCCATCATATACAAAAAATTTGTCAATTTCTGTAGTAGCAGTGGTTGATTTAAACACAAACATTGTCTCACCATTAACGTTGTTTACAGTATAGCTAATCTCCATAAGTTGTGTATATGTAGAAACATTATGACGGAAAAATATATTATCTAAAATTCCATCGCCGTTTGGCGAAAAAACCTGTGGTTCAACAACAAGTTCACAAGGTAATAAAACACTTTTTATTTCTCTTTTTCTACCCATAAATCTTAAGTTAACACCTATATTATGTGTTGTACCTAAAACAGAATTTGGTGAATATGTATAATCAATCCCAAAATTACCTATTTTTAAACTGAGTCCTGCAGTAAAATATGAAATTTGGTCAAAGACTTGTGATTCTATTTTGTCTTTATCATAAACATATCCAAGACGAACACCTAAAACATCTGAACCCCAGTGTTCTATACCGAAACTATATACAGGTTTGTAAGTATGATAATCAATTTGTGTTGATAACAAAAGATTTATTTTTGTTTGTTGTTGTGGTAAATCAAATTTAAATTTAACTCCAAAATTATAATTCGTAGGATATACTTCATTATTTGAAACTGAATAGTTTAATAAAGAGCCAGCTATTGATAACACATCGTTTGTAGTTTTTATTATGAATCCTGCGTCGTATAACAATGCAAAACTTTTTTGTGTATATATAGATTTTTCTAAACATTTAGCAGAAATGCCAAAAGAAATATTATTAGACAACTTTACAGCAAATATTCCCCCACCTACTAATGTTACTTGTTTAAACTTTTCATCAAGTTCTACATAATTTTTTATAACCTGTAATTCCGCAGTAGAAAACATTCTTCCAACAATACCAAATCCTATTCTTCCAAATGGAACACTACAGGCAAGATCTTCTAAAGAACTACCCACATAAAACATGTTATATCCCAAGGTTAACTCGCCATAGTGTACCATTGTCGCTAACGATGGATTATAAAACAATCCTTCAGCAGTGTCATACATAGAAACAAAATTTTTTCCACAACCTGTTGCACGAATTCCTGCTGGTATTAAAAGTTCTTCATATTTATAACTTGCATTAATTTCAATAATTAAAAATACAATTATACTTATTATTAAAAAAACAATGTTTTTTTTCATCTGTTATCAATTATTCCTATAAATTTTGATATAGGCGGTGTATCATCTAACGGTTTAACAACTACGATATACAT
>CAZFSG010000078.1:0-1874 GCA_964521665.1 uncultured Elusimicrobia bacterium | reverse complement strand
TCTTGTAGTGTTATACTTCCACCAATAATATCATATACAGAAATTGATAAATAATATGTTGTTTGTTCCACAAGTGGAGTTTTAATTTCAAGTCGTGTTATATAATTTATTGTATTTTGAGTATTTGTTGTTGACAAAACATACCATATTGTTGTATCAGGTAAGAGTTGTGGATGTGATGAAAGTTTTATCTCAAAATGTGAGACAATATCTGTTTCTTTATATTTAAAAAACACTATTGGATTTCTATTTTTTATAACTACATTGATATTATTAGATGAACCATCTACACCGTAAGAAAGAATTTCTATAGGTAAAACATATGTCGGAAATAACAAAAATATAATAAAAAGTATAGCAAACATATTTTTACAAACCCAAAATTTTTATAATAAAAAATATAAGATGATATGCTAAAAATGAAACAGCTGCAGTTGTTGGTATAGTTATTATCCATGTTGTTATAACATTTCTTCCTACACCCCAACGGACACCTTTGAGACGTTCTGCAGCGCCTGTCCCCATAACTGATGTTGTTATAACATGTGTAGTTGACAGAGGTAATCCTACAACTGAAGCGAAGTAAATCACCAATGACGCAGAAAGTTGTGCAATAAATCCGTTAACATGTTTAATTTTATAAATATTCATTCCTATTGTCTTTATTACAGACCATCCACCAAACATTATACCTAATGTGATACACACAGCACAGGATATTATTACCCATTTAGGTGCAAAATTTGTTTGTGTTGGTGTATATACTCCTAATATAATTAACGAAAAAGTAATAATACCTATAGCTTTTTGTCCATCGTTAGAACCGTGTGAAATTGCATAAAAACATGCTGCTAAAACTTCTAATGTTTCAAACAATTTATTTATTTTTCTTGAAGCTGACCTCGTTAAGAAATAAATAATTTTTGTCAAAACATATGCAGAAAACAACCCTAAAACTGGTGCTAATAATAATGTTAGAAATATTTTTAACACATTGTTCCATTTAACAGTATTAACTCCTGCAATAGCAATTGCGCTACCTATGAACCCACCTATCAAGGCATGTGATGCAGATATTGGCATTCCTAAAATAGTACAAATAACATTCCATAAAGTAGAAGTTAAAAGTGTAGCAAACAAAATTATGACTGCGTATTTGTTCCCAACAAAGATGTTAGGATCAACTATTCCTGTAGCGATAGTTTTTGCAACTGCTTGACCAAAAAAGTATGTTCCAATGAACTCAAAAATACCAGCAAGTATCAATGCTTTAGCTGGAGATATTGCTCTTGTACCAATAGGTATAGCAATAATGTTAGCAGAATCGTTAAACCCGTTAGAAAAATTAAATGCTAAACTTAAAACTACAACAATTATTGCTAAGAATAATGTTGGTGTCATTTTTTTAACAACAAATTTTTAATTGTTTCAGCAAACTGTTTTGCAGCATGAGGTCCAGCCGCTGTAACAATTTTACCATCAACTTCTACATCTTTAGCAGTATAGTTTACACCATATTTTTTAAGTTGACTACTCTCAGATGAGAACACAGTAGCATTTTTATTTTTTAAAACGCCAGCTTTTGCTAAAGTAACCGGTGCAATACATATCGCTGCTAAAACTTTATTTTGTTTCACTGCTTCTTGAGCAATTTTATGTGCAACAGTATTGTCCCAATACTCACTTGAACCAATACCGCCTACAAATACTATAGCATCATAGTTTTCAACTTTAAGTTGGTCAATAGTTTTGTCAACTTTCACAGTAGCACCAAGCATACCTTTCGCTATCCCAGACGAACTACTATAAGTATCAACTTCAAAGTTTGATTTAATAAACACATCTTTAGGTTGTAAATACTCTTCGTCACGGAA
>CAZFSG010000077.1:0-3640 GCA_964521665.1 uncultured Elusimicrobia bacterium | reverse complement strand
TTTAATGTTTTTCTTTTACTTACTGATTTGAAAATTATTTTAAAATATGAAAATTAGTAAGGAAAATCAAGTATAAATATAGAGATTACAAAAATCTTCTTGGGGTCCAACAAGGATAAAAACAATTACCTTTAATTTCTTTTATCCTTCTTTGGTTAGAACCATCAATGAACATTGTAAACAATTCGTATTTTCCATTACGGTTTGAAACAAAAACAATAAATCTTCCGTCAGGTGAGAAATATGGATTTTCATTAGAACCGTTCCCTTGTGTTAATCTATAATATTCATTCTTTGCAATATCATAAAGATATATATCAAAAAATTGTTTTTCTTCCTGCATACTGAAGACAATTTTATCACCTTTTGGTGACCACATAGGTGATGATGTATATCCATCTGTAGGTAATCTTCTTATATTACCTCCATCAATAGAAGAAATATACATCTGTGGCAAGCCGGAACGGTTTGACACAAACACAATCTCACGATTATTTGGTGAAAAAAATCCCGAAACATCAATATAATTACTAAAAGTTAACCGTTTAAGAATTTTTGTATTAATATCAAATATATACAGATTTGGTGAATGTTTAGCTTTTGTCATAGTAATTACAAGTTTTTCACCATCAAAAGACCAGTTTGCTGTAACATTAAGTCCTTGCAAAACAGATAAAGGTTGTTTCTGAGTACCATCAATATTCATGATATACAAATCAGGATTGCCATACTTGTATGTTGTATAGACAATTTTTTTACCGTCAGGTGAAACACGAGGATATATATTTATACTTCTATCATTTGTAAGTTGGACTAAATTATATCCGTCATAATCAATTTTATAAATTTCTTTGAATCCTGTCATATCGTTAACAAAAACAATCTGTGTTGTAGCAATACCATACTCACCTGTAAACACTTTAACAATATTGTCTGAAAACATGTGTGCTGTAAATCTTAATTCTTTTGAAATAAACTTTTCTTCATAAATTTTTTGTGTTGATAAAACATCGTACATTTTACCTATCAATATATAATTACCATTATCAAAACTTACTTCGCCACAAACAACTACATCAATTCCATACTTTTGCCATTTTTCAGATACAACTTTGTCAGGAATATACTGCCAGCCAGGTTCAACAACATTGAACAACCTTGTAAACAACAAATCGTCTCGGACAACCTGTTGCATTTTTAAAACAATATCGGTTATCTGTGCCTGTTTTGGTTCAAATTTTGATATACCTAAATTTATACGTTTACCACTTTTTACTGCTTGAATGTATATATCTATCCCTGAAAATCCTAAATTGTATAAAAACAGAAAGCTACACAAAAATATTTTTTTCATAATTTTACTCTTTGTATTTAAACTCAAAATACACCCCTAAATAATCTTCAGTAAATCCTTGGGGTAACGGCGGAAACGGTTTTGCAAGTTCTACTGCACGAAGACAAATGTTGTCATACAACTTGTTATTTGACGACTCTTTTATTTTAAGTTCTCCAATCTCTCCTGAACGAAATATTTTAAAATACACTACTGTTTTTAACTCACCTGGATAATTTTGTGACCATAACCAATTATCAACAATTTTTTTCCTTATTTGGTTCACATAATAAGTAAACGGAAATTTTGCTGTTTCTAAAGATAAAGATGGCAATGTTGTAGGTGTTGAAGCAACTTTTTGTTCTTCTTGTTTTTTCTCTTCGATTTCTTTTTTCTCAACTTGTTTAACAACTTTTTGTTGTTTTTTTGGTAAAACAATTTCTTCTTTTTTAATCTGTTGTGGAACAACTATTTTTTCTTCAATTTTTTTCTCAACTGGTGGTAGTGAAATAAGTTCTACAGGAAAAGAAATTATTATTGGTTTACTTTTAGGGATTACTCTTAATCCTGTAAGAAGTAAGATATGTATCAGACAAGATAATAGAAACGCAATTTTTATTCTTATAGAATCCATACATAATTATATTTATTCTCCGACAAGTTCTTTTGCTTCTTTACTTGTAGGATAATTTTTTTTAATTATTTCAAAAATTTCGTCAGACTGTTTTTTTAACCCAAGCTGAGCGAAACACTGCCCTTTTTTATATAACATGGAAACAACAAATTCATCTTTCTGATATTTTGCTAAATACTCGTCTATTACTTTTATACATTCTTGAAATTGTTTCTTTGCAAAATATGAATCAGCTAAATAATAATACGCTTTGTTTGCAAGTTCGCTATCTGGATATTTCCCTAAATAATCTTTAAATCCTCTTATTGCTAAATCATACATTCCACGAGAATAATCGTTATACGCCATGTTGAACAACTCTGTGGGTAAAGGAACTAACGCAAAATCTACTTTAGGTAATTGTTTTGACAAAACATCCATACGTTGTGACAAACTTGAATGTATATCATCCATACGTTGTGCTAAAAACGACATTTTGTATCTGTTTTCCTCAAGTTTCTCAGTATATATTTGCAAGTTTGTATTAAGTTGTTTCATCTGTTGATTAAGTTCAGCTTGATTTCTTCTAATAATAGCCAGTTCTTTATTTAAAGCAGCGATTTCTTCTTTTAATGAAAGTATATCATCAGATGTTGCTATACAACTATAAAAAAATAAAGAAGAGAAAAAAATGTATAAAATATAAAAAATTGATTGAAGAAATTTCATTATGTTTTACTTTTTTAGCCGAACTTTTGTTTCTGCTCTACGGTTAGGTACACAAAGAGGTGAATCAGGTGGAGCTACATTTTTGTTAATCGGTTTTTCTTCTCCATAAGATATTGTTGCGATCCTATCAGCAGGAACGCCTAATGATATATAATAATCTCTTACTGTAGAAGCACGTTTTTGTCCTAAAGCAAGATTATATTCGTTTGAGCCGCATTCACAACAATGTCCTTCTACAAGTACTTCATACTGTGGATTTGCTAAAAGAAACTCAGCATTCTTTTGTAAAATACTTTTTGCTTCTTCTGTTAAATTAAACTTGTCAAATTCAAAATAAATATTTTTAAGTTCTGGTACTGATTGAAATTCTTCTCCACGAATTGATGGTTCTTCTTCAACTTTTGGTTGTTCAGGAACAACTTCTTGTGGTTGTTCAACTTTTGGTGGTACAACTTTTTTTGGACATGCAAAAAATAATATAGACATCAATACAAAAACACTAACAAATATTTTTTTATAGTGCCTCATATACCAACTACCTCCTTTTGTTTTTTGTTTTGATAACTATTTATGATATTTATGAACAACTCTATAATTTGCGTAGACAACAGACTACAGTCCATGGTAGCCGCACCATTTCAGTGTACGTAAAATAATAAAACGCAGACTAAAGTCTGCGATTACAAATAATACACAATACGCAATCTATCAGTAGCCACAACCTTTAGATTGCGTAAATATACGCAGGCTGAAGCCTGCGGCTACCAAATTATAAATTTTGTATCTCAAAGAACCCCATTTTTAATTAACAGAACCTTGTTTTTTTAAAATGGTATGTTTATAAATTTAAAAAAACAGTAATGAAAAATCAATAGGTGATTAAAAATTTAGTTATCAACAACAACTCGTCCCTGGCAGGATTTGAACCTGCAACCTTCTGCTTCGAAGGCAGCCGCTCTATCCAG
>CAZFSG010000076.1:0-3957 GCA_964521665.1 uncultured Elusimicrobia bacterium | reverse complement strand
TGGTTATGTAAAACTGAGGATAAAAATTATTTTGTTCCATATTATTACACTCCTGCAAATACTGAAGTACAACAGTATTTGATTAATTTTGTAAAAAATTTTTTATCTTTATATCAAATTGATGGTATAATTTTTGATAGTATTTATTATCCTGATAACAAAGTGAGTTATGACGAAGTATCGTTATTTAGATTTTATACTCGTGGTAATCCAAAACTATTAGATTACTTTGACTATCAAAAAGAACAACTTAATTTATTAATCTCGCGGTTATATTCTACAATAAAAAGTATAAACAAAAATGTAATTGTAGCAGTTACAACAAAAAATGAATATAAAAATCCGCAAACAATGTCTGGTTGTTATTATGAAAATTTCCAAGATATAAAATTATGGGTAGAAAAAAATTGGGGTGATTTCGTTGTTGTAAAACTTAAAAATGCAAATGATATAAAAAATTTTCTTTCAGTTATACCAAAAAACAAAATTGTTGTGTTATTACCTCAGCAAATAAATCAATCTGAAGTAGAAAATTTAATGCGATCTGAAGTTATAGGATGTATATTCCCATATATTCCAAAAAATAATTATTTTATATCAACTTTACCATTCCCAAAATTTGAGTTTAACT
Source organism: uncultured Elusimicrobia bacterium (assembly GCA_964521665.1). Taxonomy (GTDB): domain Bacteria; phylum Elusimicrobiota; class Endomicrobiia; order DTEH01; family DTEH01; genus JANXDG01. The sequence goes on along the minus strand of CAZFSG010000076.1, from coordinate 3,326 downwards.
ACAAGATTCTATCAGGTTATGTTGTGGACGAAACTTCTTTACCTTTAGAAGATGCTTGGATAACTTTATCCGAACTTAATAATAAAGAAATAGGATTTACCTTAACAACAAAAAATGGTGAGTTTTATTTTATACATTCATCTACGTCTAACAACTTAATACTTAAAATTGATTATCCTTGGTGTGAAACAATAGTATCTACAATTACTTTATCTGAAGAAAATCTTACAATATTGCCTCAGATTGTCATACCCAATGCTTCTGTGGAAAAAAACAAATTGTTCTTCTATATTCATCAACCAAAAAATTTTAAAACTTGGCAAAAAGATACTATACATATTTTAGGAAGGACATATCCAAAATATAATGTTTCTTTATATACTGAAAACTTTTCTACAAATGTTAAAGTCTATCCTACTGGCATGTTTGCTATTGATAATATAAAACTCTCTTTAGGTGAAAACAATTTAGTGTTTACTATATCTGATCCTACAAAAACAAAGTTTGCTCAACAACAAATTACTGTTGTCTACACAACCACAACTATTCTGTTACCAACAGAAGAAAAAGAGTTTATAGTTCTATCACCTAACGAAAATCAGTTGTTGTTTACAGGTGATGTTTTAGAACTAAAAATTAAATCACAAAAAAATAAAAAGTTTTATGCAATATGTTTTGATAATAAAGAAAAAATTTATCTTGACGAAATTGATAATGGTGTGTATTACAAAAGATACTTAATACCACCAAACTTTTCATCTAAAAAAACACAACTTGTGTTTTATTACGATGAAGAAAAACCAAAAAAATTTTTTTGGGAAAAAAAGAAAATTAGTAGTGTTTGTTATCCAACCGATTATTCTGTTGAAGTATGGAATTCAGCATATCCTTTGATTGCAGAAACTGTTTCTGAAAAAACGCCGATGACATATGGCTTACATTATGTACGTCTCGGTGGACCATATATCACAGAATTACCAAAAGGTATAAAACTACAAGTTATAGGTAAACAGCAAGGAAATTATAAAATAAAACTTTCGGCTTCGTTATCAGGCTGGGTTGACCAAAAAGATGTAAAACTTAATACCACTCTTTATAAAATACTTCATAATTATTTTACCTATTGTTCTATTAGTTCTGAAAAAAACAGAGACAAAATCTGGATACCTTGGGTTGAACAAGTCCCCTTCAGTGTATCTTCATTAGTAGAAGACAACAAAACATATTTAATAATAGATTTTTTCTGTACACATTTTGCTGCCACATGGTTAACTTATAAATCTCAAGCAAAAATACTTGGTAATTTTAATATTGAACAAAAAGAAGATGATTGGTTACGTATAAAAATTCCTATAAAAACAAAACAATTATGGGGTTATTTTGTAGAAACAAGTTCTCAAGGTATATCAATTTATGTTAAATATCCACCGAAAATAGATAAAGAAAATCTGTTAAAAAATATTACAATAGCGTTAGAAGCAGGTCATGGTGGTGATACCAACACAGGTGCAATTGGTCTATCAGGAAGTAAAGAAAAAGATATTAATTATAGGGCTGTGACAATATTGAAATCATTGTTAGAAAAAAATGGTGCAAAAGTGGTCCTTATGCGTGTTGGTGACACAAACCCTGATTTCTCCCAAAGGATAAAATCTGCCGTAGATAATAATGCAGATATAATTGTATCAATCCATAGTAATGCTGGCTCTAATGAAAAAGGATTTCTTTATGTTGCAGGGACAAGTGTGTATTACAAATATGAACATTGTAAACTTTTAGCAGAAAGCATTTATAAAGAACTGATACCTCTTTGGAAAAACGATTTTGGTCTTGTAGGGAATTTTAATTATCCTATATTAAGACAAACAATAATACCTGCAGTACTTATAGAACAAGGATTTTTGACACATCCACATGATGAATCTTTGTTGTTAGATAAAACTTTTTTAACAAAACAAGCAGTTGCAATACTTAATGGGATAAAAAATTTTTTATCAAAAGTTTCAGAATAAAAATTTTTATTTTGACAATAATTGTTTAAGTTCTTCTACAGTAGGAACTTTGCCTGCAACTAAAACTTTACCATCAACAACAACTGCTGGTGTTATCACAACACCAAGTTTAACATATTCTTTTGGGTCATAAAGATGTTCAACTGATGCATCAAGTTTTAGTTCTTCAACTGCTTTTTTAACATTTTGTTCTGTAGTTATACATCTTTGGCAACCAGGCCCTGCTATTATTATCCTTTTCATAATGTTTCCCTCCTTAAAAAACAAAATTACCAAAAAACCAGCCAACTAATGAACCTAAAACTATTATTGTCAAAACATAAACTACTGCTTTTTTAACACCAAAAACTTTTGCTATTGCTAACCAATTAGGTAAACTTAACCCTGGCCCTGTAAGAAGTAGTGCTAACGCAGGTCCTTTACCCATACCAAGCTTCATCAAAGTATCAACAAAAGGTGCTTCAGTCATTGTAGCAAAATAACTTACTGCACCTAACATTGTTGCAAAAAACGATGCTCTTAAAGAATTTCCGCCTAAGAATCTCTGTATCAATTCCTGTGGCAAAATTTTACCTATTATTCCGACAATAAAAACTCCTAAAAGAAGTAAAGGAAATATAATTTTTACAAAAAACCAACTTTCTCTTATCCAACTACTAATTTTTTCTTTAGAAAGATTTGTCAAAGCATATCCAAATGTTATTATAGAAAGGCCAAACCATACTAAAACTTTATAAATATACTTTCCTTTTTGTACAATATAATTTGGTCCAAGTAAAGACAACAAAACTAAAATTAACACTACTAGTTCTTTTTTATCAATAAATTTTACTTCTTCAATATATTCAAATTTAATTCTATCAACTTTTTCCTTACCAAAAAACAAACTCATAACATACCCTACAACAAAAGCCATAAATAATGCTGCAATTATTCTTGAAATAACAAGTTTTAGTCCTAAAATGTTTCCTGTATAAATCAATGCAAGGATATTTGTAGCTGGTGCAACCCATAAAACTATAAATGCAGCACCAACACCTGCTCCACTATAATACAACCCGCTTGCAACAGGTATCACAGTACAAGAACACGCTGCTAAAAAGAAACTTGATACAGCTGCTAATGAAAAAGATTTTAGTTTTGATACTTGCTCACCTAAATAGGACAAAATTGTTTGTTTGTTAATAAATGCAACCATACCTCCTGCTAAAAGAAACGCAGGAACAAGACAAGTTAATACATGTGTTGCAATATAATCTTTCAATGCTAAAAATCCTGCTAAAATTATTTCTTTCATTATTGTTTCCCTCCTTT
>CAZFSG010000075.1:1966-4098 GCA_964521665.1 uncultured Elusimicrobia bacterium | reverse complement strand
AGAAGTACTGGAGATAACATATTTAATTTTTGTGAAAAATCAGAAGCTTTTGCATTAGGAAATTGTGAATTTAATCCATATTCACCTATGGAGGGAAGTTTACAATTCTTTTTAACATTTTGGCTTTTAACTTTAAGTATGTGGTTTGGTTTGATCCCTATTGCTGCCGTTATCGATGCTATTATCGAGTGTGGAGTTCCTGGATTTATTGGGTGTACCCCGGGAAAAATTATACAACACACTAAAAATCTAGTTGTTATCATGTTTAAGGTTTTATCTTTAGTCTTTGTAGGTGGAATAGTAGGAACATTTAAAGAGATATTACAGCAGTTTGGTATTAATATTGATACATCAACAGAAACATCACAACAACCACCACCAACAGGATCACAAGGAGCAGGGAACCAAGGAACAGGAGGAGGAAGCGGACAAGGCCAAGGAACAGGAGGAGGAGGCGAGAAACAAACCCCAGGAACAGGACCAAAAAAAGAATAACCATAATAAAAAATGATGAAAAAAATAAAATGAAAACAAAAACCAAAAAATTGGTTGGCATTTTTTTGATATTTGTTATTATATTTTCTATATTTTCTAATTTTTTGGTTTTATCAGAAGGAGAAAAAAAAGAAATGAATATCAGAGGAAAAAAATATACTGTCTTTTTAGATGAAAAGAAGGTCACTGCTGGAAAAACTGGAGCAAAATTTAGAATATGCCCAGAAGCCGATGATAATAAGTGTCCTGTAAAATATTCAGTTGGAGAAAATACGCCATTTGATGTGATAGGTTATGTGGAAGGAGGAGAGTACAAAGAAATAAAGCTATGGTGGGTAACAAAAGATAATTATTTCGTTTGGGTTGGGGCAACAAAAGAAAAACCAGGAGAAAAACCCCTAACTATAGAGAGTATCAGTTTAGGAGTTGGAGAAACTAAAGAGGTAGATATAACTGTTGACTTAGAGAAGGGTCTTAGTAGCTATGAGATAACGGTCAGTATTTCTGATCCAGATATTGCCGTAATTGAGACTCTGCACTCTCCAGACTGGAAGCCTTCTGTATATCACCACTCTATTTCTCCAAATTTTGCTAAAATAGGAGCTAAAGATGATAATAACAATATAAAAGGAACACAGGAAAAAGTAACGCTTGCAACCATAGTGATAAAAGGAAACACTTCAGGAGAAACCGACATGCAAGTGAACATTACCATCACAGACGATAACGGAAAGTCCTATACGACTAAAAGATTATATAATGTAGAAGTGTCTGAATCTCCCAGTGACCAAAAAGGAGGCGGAGTTACGCCCCTGGTATTATTAAAAGACAATCTTAAAAAAATTAAACAAAAATTCTTCCAGAATTCGGTTGGATTGATGATTACCTTTGCTATTTCCGCAGTTTTAAGTACAGTATATTCTACTATACTCATCAAAGGTGCAGGAGAGGCAACACCAGAAAAGCCTCTTGCAGGAAATAGTTATTGTGAATTGTGTAATTGGGATAACTATACTATATGTACAAAGGAGAGGTGTGAGATTTTGGGATCTTGTTATTATCAACCTACCGAAGATGAGAGAGAAGGTTTGTGTTTAAAAAAGGATTGTAAAGCCGGAAGACCAGATGTTACTTATATAAAAGCAGAATTTTTGATTGACAAAACAAGCTTATGGAGATCGTATAATAGTAGCAAATGTCCAGACTCTAATAATGGATGTAGTATAAACATAACAGATAATATAAACCATACAGTCGATACTGTAAGGATTACTTTAGACACAGAAGAAGAAGGAGAATGTTACTATATTATTGATAAGAAAAATGCAAAGATAGAAGAAATGACAAAAATACCATACAACGAAAACGGGAATTTCTTTTTAAAATCAAGAACGTTTGAGATTGATATATCAGCATTAGAATTGGGAAAAAACCATACAATATACTTTAAATGTAGATCTACTTGTGATGTTAAGCATGATGAGGGTTTTGATTGGAACTACATAAGATTTACTTTTGAGGAAAAACCAGACATTTTACCACCAATCATAGTTAATGTTTATCCTGACGACAAAAGACAATTTTTGAGTGATGAAGACAAATATGCCCTAATAGAAATTTGGCTTGATGAAAATGGA
>CAZFSG010000075.1:0-1866 GCA_964521665.1 uncultured Elusimicrobia bacterium | reverse complement strand
GTCTTTCTTAATAAATCTAATTGTACAAGATGTTACATAAACATAAGCCTTGACGAATGCTTTGCAGAAATAATAAACTGGACAAGTTTGGGAACGAGTTTAGGAAATGTTGAAGAACACTGTAAAAATAATCCTGAAAATTGTAGTTTAATATTAAAAGCAATGGAGATGGCTAGGGAAAATGGAATAGATCCAACAAACCTATCAGGAACTAGTAAGTTGTTTTCATTAAACTTTAGATGCTGGGATTCAAAAAACAATATGATGAAAGAAGAGGACACTTATGAGTATAGAATTTTAACTTATCCACCCTTTAACATGACAATAATAAAACCAGAAAATAACTCTAAAACCTTGGAAAAAGAAATATACATAGAAGTTAATACATCAAGACCAACTTTATGTAAATACAGCATAGACAAAGATACACATTATGACAACATGTCTTTTATAGATGAAGTTTTCGATACAAACCATACAGGCTATACTCCTCCTTTGTCAAACGGAATACATACTCTTTATGTTAGATGTAGGGATGCGGGAAATTTAGAAAGAAGAGACTATGTTAAGTTTACAATAGATAGAGCAAATTTACCAAAAATAATAAGGATGTTTGGTTATGGAAACGATTTAAGAATAGAAACAGACATAAAAGCAATATGCGTTTATAGCATAGATGATACTAAAGGATGCAATTACAATCCTTTGAACGCAACAAACTTTACAACTATGGACAACTATTTACACTTAACCAATCTGGTTTATAGTTGGAAATACTATGTTAAATGTATAGATGTATGGAAAGATAACCAATGGCCAAACGATTGTACAGCAATAATAATTCCTTTCACAATTCCAAAAATAGAATAAAATGGAATGTGTTTTTTGTAAAATAATAAACAAGGAAATACCAGCAGAAATTCTTTATGAAGATAAGTATGTTATTGTTTTTCTAGATATCAACCCAATTTCAAAAGGCCATAGCTTAGTAGTTCCAAAAAAACATTTTGAAAGCTTAGAGGATGTTGATGATAAATATTTAAAAAAAATTATAACAAGAATAAAGAAGGTTTCATCCATACTTATTAAGGCAGTGAACAAAGAAGGTTTTAATTTGTTGTTGAACAACAAAAAAGCTGCAGGCCAACTTATAAATCATTTACACTTTCATATAATTCCTAGGAGTTTAGGGGATAACGTTAATTTGGAAAACAGTAAATATATCTATAGCGAAGGGGAGAAAAAAGAAATAATAAAAAATTTTAAATATTTTAAAAGATCGAAAAAGGATTTAAAATAAAAAAACCAAAATATGAAAAACATAAGCTAAAATTATTGCTATCAATATAAACTTTTTTTCTTTGCTAATCAAAATTTTCATTACATCTAAAAAATTGTTTTTGTAGATAAAAACGTTAAAAACAAAAAAACACAAAAAAATAAAAACACTCAAAACCAAAATTATTTTTTTGTTTATTTTAAAAAACAAGAGGATGTTTAAAATTAAAATAAGAAGACAGAACAAAATCCAAACAAGAGTAAGATAATTTTTGTAATTAAAAATAAATATTAATAAAGAATAAAGTAAAAAAAGAATTGAAAAAATGTTAGGAATAAAAGAAAAATTAAACTTTATCTTTTTTTCTTTCTTTTCTTCCTTTTTTTCAATTTTTACTTCTTTTTCTTCCTTTTTTTCTCTCTTTTCATACAATATCTCGTTTGCGGCCCTTGTTACTTCTTCCTTATTATAACCAGCGTTTATTAAACTTTCAACAACGCTATGCATATTCTCTCCCCTTTCCAAGGCAGCCCTAATCATTATTTTTATCTCTTCCATCTTCCTCTTTTAAATTATTTTAAAATTTA
>CAZFSG010000074.1:0-4331 GCA_964521665.1 uncultured Elusimicrobia bacterium | reverse complement strand
TAAAATACCTAAAAAAGAAATTATGAAAGTTATATAAAAAAACAAAAACTTAAAAAAGGAGGTAAAAATTATGGATGAGAAAACAAAAGATATTCCTTCAAGTATGCCAACATCTATAGTTGAACGTAAAACAGAGATTATTCCACAAATAACTGATTTACCAACAAGTTATGGTGATACAAAAATAGTGTTGTTACCGAGAGATCCGTGGTGGTGTTTTGCATACTGGGAAATTGGTGAACAAACAAAACATGAAATATTGTCTCTTTACGGCGAAAATGTGAAGTATGTAATACGTGTGTATGAGGTAACCAATGTTATTAACTTTGATGGAAAAAATGCAAACAAGTATTTTGATATAGAAATAAACCCTTTTGCTAACAATTGGTATATAAATGTTGGTGAACCGAATCGTAGTTGGTGTGTAGATTTAGGTGTTATTACACCTGATGGTAAATTTGTTGTCATAGCAAGATCTAATGTTGTAATAATGCCAAGGTATGGTGTATCACAACTTACTGATGAACAATGGGCTGTTTTACAACGTGAATTTGAACGGTTGTTAGAACTTTCTGGTGTATCAATGATAGGTAAAGGTTCGTTTGATATTGCAAAACTTATGAGGGAACGATGGGAAGAACTTTTAGCTATATCTCAGATGCCGCAGTTTATAAGTTCAGGGTTTGTTTCATCATTTGCAAGAAGAGAAGTTGAAGAAAGACCTAAAGAGTTTTATCTCAAAGCTGATACAGAACTTATTGTTTATGGTGAAACATTACCCGATGCAAAACTTTATATAAATGGTGATGAATTTAAATTATCTGCTGATGGGAGGTTTTCGTTACGTATGAACCTACCTGATGGAGAAAAAGTAATACCTATAAAAGCAGTTTCTTCAGATGGTACTATGCAGAAAGAAATAAAATTTGTTGTCAATCGTAAAAGTGAGAAAAAGTAGTAAAATAAATTTTGTAGGTGAGTAAGTTTATTAAGATAAAATTATTATGAACATATTTGAATTGTTGAGAAAGAATAGACAGAATATTTTTATAATAACAGTAGTAGGATTTATTGGCGGTATTTTTTTAGGTTTTGGTGGATATTTAAGATATTCTACAGTGGTTGATACAGTAGCAGTGGTTAATGGTGTAAAAATACCCTTGCAACGGTTTAACCGACAAGTTAATTTAGCAATTGATAATTATCGGAATCAAGGTAATGAAATAACTGATGAAACAATACGTTCTATAAAACAACAGGTTCTCCGTGATCTAATCCAAGAAGAAGTTTTCTGGCAAGAAGCAAAAAAGTATGGTATCACAGTTTCAGACCAAGAAGTTTACTACGATATAATGCGTATACCTGCATTTCAAAAAGATGGTAGGTTTGATAGAGAGACATATTATCGCACTTTGATATTGAGGTTAAGAACTACACCTAAAGAGTTTGAAGAATCTCGTAGAAAACGTATCGCAATGTTTAAACTGCGTGAATTTGTTATTTCAGGAGTTAAACTTTCTCCTTTAGAAGTTAGGTCGTATTATCAAATACATCAGCCGAAAAACGAAGAAGAAAAACAAAAATTATATCAACAACTGTTAGAAGAAAAACAAGCAGCAGTTCTTGAAGAATGGTATAAACAGATTAATAATAATTTAAAGGTAAAAATTTATATAAAAGATTTATAAAATATATGGTGGTAATTTTCTTTTCCTCCACGATTGTCTCACCATCACTGCAAGGATTATAAATATTGTTAAAAGATAAACTCGTGTAAAAATTATTACAGGTAAGAATTCTTTATTTACGTTTTTAAGCAAGATAACGTTTATACCTTCAGTTAAAAGATATCTTATAAGGATTATAATTAGTATTATAGGAGTGATGTATTTTATTATAAATTTGTAAATTTTTGGCAGTTTTATATCAGCCCCAAGATGCATTTCTTCCCATGCTTTATCTATTCCAAAAACCCAAGAAAACAAAATTGATTCAATACAACCAAATAAAACTAAACAAAAAGAACCGCCCCAAAAATCAAGTTCGTCAACAACACCATATTTAAACAAAAATATTGATGGTTGACATAAGAAAAATGTTACAACACTGTATATCAACACTGCATCTTTTTTAGGTAAATCAAACTCGTCTTCAAGAAATGCTATTGTAGGTTGTGCTAAAGACACAGAAGAAGTGATCCCTGCTAAAAATAATAGTAAAAACCAGCAGAATGCAAAAACTGTTCCTAATGGGATTTGTTTAAAAATAACAGGCATTGTTACAAATCCTAAATTAAACGCACCTGAAGAAGCAACTTCAATCGCATTCTGTGGACCTAAAAAAGTGAACGCTGCTGGGATTACAATCGATGCTCCTAAAACAACTTCTACAAACTCGTTTGTAGCAGCAGAAGTTAATCCAGAAAGTATCACATCATCTGTTTTTCTTAAATAACTTGCATAGGTAAGTATTACACCAATACCTACTGAAAGAGTAAAAAATATTTGTCCAGCAGCTGCAAGCCATACCTTTGGATCTTTAAGTTTTGAGAAATCAGGCTTCCATAAAAAATTAAGTCCGTTTATTGGATTGTTCTCAGGTGAAGAAGGATTAGGTGTGCCAAGTGTTAAAACTCTGATCACTAAGAAAATTGCTAACAACAAAAGTATTGGCATTGCCCAATTACAAAATTTTTCTATTCCTTTTTTTATACCAAAATATACTATTGTAATATTTGCAATAAAAGTTAATACAAAAAACAAATATGAATACCAGCTTGAAGTGTACCATTCTAAAAACTCAGATATTTGTTGTGCAGTAGAAAGGTTTGCAAATTTTGGTGTTAATGTGAAAACAGTATATCCTAAAAGCCAAGATTCAATATAAGTATAATACATAAAAATTACTAAAGGTCCAAAAATACCTATTACACCAAAGTATTTTATGAACCTATTTTTTTGCCACATTGTATGGAAAATACCTGGTGCTGTACCATGACCAAACCCACCACCAAAACGTCCTGCTGTCCATTCTATCCACATAAGTGGTAAGCCTAATAAAAGAAAAGATATAATGTACGGTATCATGAATACACCGCCACCATTACGAACCGCTTGTACTGGAAAACGTAAAAAATTGCCTAATCCCACTGCTGAACCTGCTACTGCTAAAATTGTACCAATTTTTGATCCCCAAGATTCTCGTTGCATCAGTCTACCTCCGTTGTTTTTTGTGTTGAACTGTAAATAAAAAATTACAAAAAATTTATAAATAATTCAACTTAAGTTGAAAACAAAAAAATTTTTTTGTAATAAAAAACACAAGTTTTTTGTTTCACAGAAAATATATCAATAATGAATAACTTTATTATATTATTTATTTTTTTAGCATTGTATTCGTGTTCATCTTCGCCTGAGCTATTGTTAAAACAAGCAGTAAAAGATGAACAAAAACAAAATTATTCTTCTGCTGAACAAAAGTATTTAACAATAATAGTAAAGTATCCTACAAGCAATATTGTTGACGAAGCAAAGTATAGGTTAGGTCTCTTATATAAAGATATATTTAAAGATTATTCTCAAGCAAACCTATGGTTTTCTAAAATTGTTGATGAACATAAAGGTAGTAAGTTTTACAGATTAGCACAAATAGGACTTTTAGAATCACCAGATTATTTTGGTATAATTGATGGTAACAAGATAATTTTAGGTGATATTGAAAGTTTAGGTAAAAACATGAGGATTATTATTGAATATAAAAAATTAGATGTTGATTTATATATTGCTACAACAAAATTGTATGCTGCTGAAAAGATCGTCCGTCAATATACGAAGTTTTATTACAAAGATGGTGAAGAAATAAAAGAATCAGATGTAAACTTGAAAACAGAAAAAACAGATAAATATACAATAATTTTAAAACTGCCAATACAAAAAAATAATTCATGGACAACACAGAAAGAAAATAAAACTGTTATTTACACAATTTTTGATACTAATCTTACAGTTAAAACTACAAAAGGATTTATTTTTACAAACTGTATAAAAATTATGGAACAAAATAAAGGTGAGAAAGGTGTGAGATTTTTGTATTACGCACCAAATAAAGGATGTATAAAAATTACAACTACAAATATATCAGAACTTTATAAAGAATATACTACTATGGAAGTAATTGAGTGATTATATTCACTAATTATAAAAAGTAAATTAGTTATCAAATACTAAGTAAAGGTTCTGTTAACTAAAAATGGTATTCTTTGAGCTGCAGAAAATTGCAATAATATAGTTGTTGCAATCCAAAGTTTTTTAGTTATTTTGGAGTGCAATAAC
>CAZFSG010000073.1:0-4349 GCA_964521665.1 uncultured Elusimicrobia bacterium | reverse complement strand
TGCCACTACGAAATAAATAAAAATTGTATCTGCAAAGCTTGCTTTTGCTATATTTTAGCAGAGCAACGTCTGCTACTACAGATAATATTTTGTTTTTCAAACAACGATAATTTCAGTTTTCAAAAGTATATAAAATTTTAATACAAAACAAAAAATTAAAAAACAAGATTTTAAATTTTATCATTTGAGTTCAAGGTTCTGGTATTACAAGTATTTTACCAACTATTGGTACACCTTTAACAATTTTGTCTCTATTTGCTTCATAAATTTTTTTCCACAATTTTTTATTTTTATAATATTTTTCTGCTAAAGACACCAATGTTTCACCTTCTTTAACTTTATGTGCGACCGGAAATTTAATAACAGGTTCTTCTTTGATATATACAAATTCTTTTTTAACTACTTTTTCTTCTGAAACAATAATTTCTGTAGTTGTAGGTTGTATAAGTTCTTGAGTTATTTCAACTTGATAAGTTGACATCTTTATTTCGTAAGGTATATGAACTGGTGTTGACGATACCACAACTTGTTCTTCTACAATTTTTTTAACACGTTTCTTTTTAGGTTTTACAACAACAATTTCTTCAATTTCTTGAGGTTGTTCATGTTTTACAATTTTTCTTTTTTTAACACTAGCCTGTGGTTGTAATGTTACCATAAAATAATGGTTTCCTATAAATCCCGATATATCACTTATAGGATATGACCATATATATTTTATCCATATTTTATTAGAAAACAACCTTGTTTGGAAAGAAAGGTTTAATTCAGTAGCATTACTAATTTTTTCTACTCCTACAGAAACATCGCAACTTATATTTTTTGTATATAACAATTCTTGGTTAAGCACAATTTTATATCCTGTATCTGAAAATATATTATTTTCAACTTTTCTTTGTTGATAAAAAATATCAAGGTTAACTAAGGTTATCCCGTATAAATATCCAAAACTTAAAAGAAACTTTTGTGGAAGACGATACTTTATTTGTTCTCCTAAAGAAGGAAGTGAAAGATTATTAATTGCAAAACCTAAATTCATATTTTCAACAAAATTTATCCCTATACCAAAATCAAAATCATATATCTGTTGAAGATCCTGTTGTGCTAAGATATCGTTTAGATAGTATTCATCAAACATGTATTTAAACTGATAAATTTTAAAATTTGTTCCAACCAACAATTTTTTCTTTAAAATTTTTGTCCCAAAATTTAATAAATAACAATTCTCAGAATAAACGTTTTCAAGTATAACACTTTGCATACCGCTGCCAAAAAAGAATTTATCACTGCTATAAACCAAAGAAATAACAGAATTTGATAAATTATTATCAACAACATTTTTTAACAACACACCATAACCTGTACTTAACACAAACCTGTTTAACATACCGACATTAGCGGGATGTGAAAACATAACATTTGCTTCTTGTGGATAACTGCTAAAAGTATATTCTGTTATGTCGATACTATATAATGATAATGAAATAAATAACAACATTATTACGAATCTATAACTTTTTTTCATAAAACTTTTTAATATTTTATAACTACTATACCTTTAAATGTTTTATTTTCTGTTACAGAATTAATTTGATAAAGATAAATCCCTGCAGGTAATAATTTATCTTCGTCATCTTTGCCATCAAAATATAAAATATTTGCTGCCCTATGTTTTAATTTACAAACTTTTCTAAAGTTTAAATCATAAACACTTCCTTCAATAGTTAAGTTATAATGAAATTCTATATAATCATTTACTCCGTCATTATTTGGAGTAATAATTTTTTTCTTTGGTGAACAACCTAATATTGCAAGTTCTGCAGGTTTAGGTTCTGTTGTTTTCACAATACGGTATTTACCAAGATATTGTGTGGAAACATACATCTTATTTTTATCTTGAGAAAATGGTATTGGGATCCAGTTGTATCCATCAAAAAATTCAATATAAAAATTTTCATCTTGCTGTGGTTTAACAAACTGTAGTTCACAAAACTTTTTTGTTTTTTGTTTTTCTGAAATAATATCATATGCTAAAACAATTTCAGGTTGTTCTTGTTGTAATTTAACAATTTCAACAGTTATTCCTTCACTTTGTGGAACACATACTAACAGCATTTTATCATCACTGAAATAAAAATTCATTTGTTCATTTTGTTTAACTTTTACAAATATATTATCTTTGCTTTCAACACCAAATTGGTTAACAGTTTTTACTGTGTAGAAACCATCATAAAGTTTTTCTAACCTAAACATTGGAATAGTTGAGACACCAATTCGGTAGATGTTATCAAAATCTCCACCAAAATATATCCTATATTGCCAGAAATTTTCTATATTTACACTATCCCATTTTATCCCTTCAGTTGAAACAGTTATGTTTTTAGGTGAAGGAGGTGCTGTGTCAGGAATTATAAAGGCTTGTGTTATACTTTTTCCTGTATGTCCAAAATTATCATTAACCTCAACAAACAAATAATATGTTGCTGGATTTAGCACACCTTCTGTATAAAAATTGTAAAATGTTGTATAGGATAAAATTTCTGTTTTTGTCCTAAAATCAGTATAACTTGAAACTACTAATTTGTAGGTTATAGTATCAGTTATTACAACAGGTTCTATCTTTGAGAACAAAAATTTTATTGGTAACTTTGTTACAACTTCGTTATTTTGTGGCAAAAAAATTTGTGGAGTATAATATGGCACAAAAAATTTTGTTACAGATGAATACACCTCCAAATTTTTGCTATCATATGCTATAATTCTTAGATAATATGTACCAAAAGGTATAGTGAAATCAGTTAATTCAATAAAAGTATTTTGTGTATAGAAGTATTTTAGGAGAGTTGAAAAATTTACCTCAGTAGAAAGTTCAATTTTGTAAAATACATAATCAAAAATGTCGTTATCAGTAGAAGTTGTCCATTTTATAGTATAAGGTAAAAATATAGTTTCGTTATTTTGTGGAGACAAAACAGTTGGAGTAGATGGTGGTAAGTTTTCATAAGAAGTAAAAAATGTATATATTTCAGAAAAACTTTTTGCTTGATATGTGTCAATAGCAACTACATACCACCAATATGTCGTATCATCTACTAAATTTTCTATTAAAAACTCATCTTGTTCTTTTGGAAGAACAATTTTTACCCATGATTGTTGACCTGTTGAACTTATATAAAGTTCGTAATAAAACTCATGAAATTGAGGATCAACTGGTGCAATCCATGATAGTGTAACACTACTTATAGAAATAACTTCTTTGTTTTCAGGATAAACTAACTTAGGTTTTGTTGGTGGTGTATTAAAAATATAAAACTTGTATGGTGAAGAATCTGCCTCTGTAGAACCGCTACGAGATGAAACAGCAATAACAGTCCAATAATATGTATTATTAACTTCTAAAACTCCTGATGGTAAATAAAAACTTGTAGATACAGTTTGTGTTGAAAAAACAACTTGTTGTAGATCAGAAGTAGTAGAAATTTTTAATATATACGATATATTATCGTATGGATCGGGATCTGTAGTTTGTTGCCAATAAAACGTAACAAACGTGTTATAAAGAACAGCGTTATTCTGTGGTGATAACAATTCAAACCTTAGAGGATTTTGTGGTATGTTGTCAACTATGAACCAAAATGTTGATTGTGAACCTGTAGCAAAATTCCATATATCATATGCATAAACATACCAAAAATATGTTGTGTTATCTATTATGTTTTGTAATATAAAATTTGTAGAAGTTAATCCTGAAGAAGAATAAAAAGTTTTGAAATTATCTGTTGACCACACAACAGTATAAAAAACAGGTTCTAAGTCAAGCTCATTTGCTTGGTCCCAAAAAAGTTGAACATTTTGTGTATCTACAATACTTCCATTTTGTGGTGATAACAATTCAAAACTTGTTGGTGAAGAATTTTTTATAAAAAATTTATACACCGCTGAAGCAGAAGAAAGTTGTGGAGGTGGGTATCCGTTATCATAAGTTATTATTTGCCAAAAATAAGTAGAATTATTTTTTAATGGCATTGTCAGAGTATAAAAAGTTGCATCTGCAGATAACGAAACAGTAGTAGTATCATTATCTGTCCAATAAACTAAAACTTGTGATGAAACATATGCATTAAAACCATAATCTTGAGCTTTTTGCCAAACAAACGTTGGATAAAAATAAGATGTTGTTTGATCAATGGGTGAAACACCTATAGCAGCAGACGGTGCTTCGTTAGTTACACATGTGTAAAACCAAAATGTAGTAGAAGAATATTCTGCGTAACCACTATATGGTTCATCCCATATACGGAGACGCCAAAAATATGTTGTTTTATCTTCTAACACTTGTGATGAAAGAT
>CAZFSG010000072.1:3137-4350 GCA_964521665.1 uncultured Elusimicrobia bacterium | reverse complement strand
TTGCTTAGAACAAATCTTACAAAAGAACAAATAAAACCATATTTAGAGAAACTTGTTTATGCTTTGTTTAACAATGTACCATCAGGTGTTGGTTCAACAGGGAAGTTAAGTTTGTCTATTGATGAAGTAAAAGAAGTATTAAAAAAAGGTGCAAAATGGGCTTTACAACATGGGTTTGGTTCAAAAGAAGACCTTGAGTTTACTGAAGAAAATGGTTGTATGGAAGATGCAAATCCTGAGGTTGTATCACAGAGAGCACTTGAACGTGGAAGAGAACAACTTGGTACACTTGGTGCAGGAAATCATTTCTTAGAAATTCAATATGTGGAACAGATTTATGATGAAAATGTAGCAAAAGTTTTTGGTTTATTTAAAGACCAAGTTACAGTTTTAGTTCATACAGGTTCTCGTGGATTAGGATATCAAATTTGTGATGATTATATTAGATATTTGCAACAAGCAGTACAAAAATACGGGATATGGCTTCCTGATAGACAACTTGTCTGTGCACCGGTTGATTCTCCTGAAGGAAAAAGATATTTTCAAGCAATGGCTGCTGCTGCAAACTATGCCTGGGCTAACAGACAAATTATTACACATTGGGTAAGAGAAACAATTATGCAAGTGTTAAACAAGTCAGCAAAAGAAGTTGGTCTTGAACAAGTATACGATGTAGCACATAATATTGGTAAGTTTGAAGAATATGAAGGAAAGAAATATATTGTTCACAGAAAAGGTGCAACAAGAGCATTTCCAAAAGGATATCCAGGTATACCACAAGCATATAAAGATGTGGGTCAACCTGTTTTGGTACCAGGTTCAATGGGTACAGCAAGTTACGTTTTAGTTGGGACACAGAAAGCAATTGAAGAAACCTGGGGATCAACATGTCATGGTGCAGGAAGAGTTTCATCAAGGTCAGCTATATTGAAATCAGTTCGTGGAGAAGAGTTAGCAAGAGAACTTAAAGAAAAAGGTATTTTAGTGAAGTCAGATTCTTGGAAGACGCTTGCTGAAGAAGCACCTCAAGCATATAAAAATGTTGACGAAGTTGTAGAAATCTGTCATCAATCAGGTATTTCAAGAAAAGTTGCAAGATTAAAACCTCTCGCTGTGATTAAAGGATAAAAGTATGGAAATTGAAGAACAACTAAAAGTTTTACTTAGAGGTGTATCAGAAATAGTTTCAGTTGAAGAGTTAGAACAAAAGTTA
>CAZFSG010000072.1:0-3037 GCA_964521665.1 uncultured Elusimicrobia bacterium | reverse complement strand
GTGTTCAAAATTTTAGATAAAGATAAAACAGAAGTTGTGTATAACAGCCAATGGCTTTATCCGTTAGGTATTGATGGTCTTCTACAACTTTGTTCAAAATACACTGTTGCACGTATGCTTGAACGAGACGATTTTTCTTTAAGATATAAAAACAATCAACCAATAACTATCCTTGAGTTTATATATCCTTTACTTCAAGGATACGATTCTGTAGCGATAAAAGCAGATGTAGAACTTGGTGGTAATGACCAAAAATTTAACTTAATTGTTGGTCGTGAACTACAAAAAGATGCTGGTCTTGAACCACAGGTTATTATAACAATGCCACTTTTAGAAGGAACTGATGGTGTTAAAAAAATGTCAAAGTCATATAAAAACTATATTGCTTTAAACGACACATCAAAAGATATGTTTGGTAAAATTATGTCTATCCCGGATAACATTATGCTTAAATATTTTGAATTGTTGACAGACGAAGATATGCAGAAGGTTAAAGAAATGGTTGAAACTAATCCGCGTGATGCAAAGATGTATCTTGCATATCTTATAGTTAAACAATATTATGGTGAAGAAATTGCAAAAAAAGAAAAAGAAGAGTTTGAACGAGTGTTCTCAAAAAAAGAACTGCCATCTGATATACCAATTATTTCTGTAAAAAAAGGAAGATACAACTTAATAGATTTTCTTGTTCAACAAAAATTAGTTAACTCAAAAAGTGAAGCAAAAAGGTTGATTTCTCAAGGTGGAATAAAAATTAATTCAAAAAAAGTTGAAGATGTAAATACTATGCTTGATCTTGAAAATCAAGACGAAATTTTTATACAAATAGGGAAACTAAAGTTTGTAAAGTTGACTAAAAGTTAATATATTAGCAGAATTTATATTCTGCTATATTTATCAACACGGAGGTATATCACCAATGGCAAAATGTGGTGGTAAAAAGAAAAAAGAGAAAAAGTAAAAAATAGTTTATAGCCAATTGTAAATACAATAAATTTTTTTTAAGGTAAATTGATATTTAAAAAAGAGGGGTGTTTTTATGTCTAAAAATCTAATGTATTTTATTTTAATTCTTATAATTGGTACACTTATTGGTGCACTTATTGGTAAAGTAATGTATAAATTATTCCCGAGAGATTCTACGATAAAAGAAATGCTTTCAGTAGAGATAAAACCTGGATTACAACCGACTACTATTGACTTGGGTATATTAGAGTTTACATTTGGTGCTGTTATAAAATTGAACATAACAGCAGTTTTAGGTTTAATTATTACAGCAATAATTTTCCGAAGATTAATTTTATAAAAAAATTTTATGGTAAAATTTATCCTTGCATCCAATTCATCAAGAAGAAAACAAATTCTTTCTACTTTAGGAATAAAATTTGGTTGTGTTCCCCACAAATATAAAGAACCAAGGATAAAAAAACACTGTTTTCCAAAAAAATTTGTTGAAAAAGTTGCTGTATCCAAAGCAAAATCTTTAAAAAAAGAATACAATGATTGTGTTATAATTTCAGCTGACACAATTGTTGTTTTAAACAACGAAATTATTGGTAAACCTAAAGATTATAAAGAAGCAGAAGAAATTTTAAGAAAACTTTCAGATACAAAACATAAAGTTTATACTGGTATATGTCTATACTATCCTAAAAAGAACATAATCCTTTCAGGTGTAGAGGAATCAACAGTTTACACTTACAAACTTGAAGAAAAAAAGATAAAAGAACTCGCAAAAAAACATCTTGATAAAGCAGGTGCTTACGCTGTACAACAAAAAGATGATAAGTTTGTAAAAAAAATAGTAGGTGATTATTACAACGTAGTAGGTTTTCCAGTTAAATTGTTTTTAAAACTTTATACAGAATTAATATATAAAATAAGTGAAACAAAAAATTTGTGAAATTAGATTAGACCAACTTGTAAAACATACATCCCCTTATGCTGTATTCGAAGAAGTAAAAAATAATTTTGTTCATCATTATCCTATATGTGAGTTCGTTATATTAAAAGAAATTTTTGATGATTACATAAATTTGATGGAGGGCAGAAATCCAAAATATAAAAAATGTAATGTTAAATTTCATGATATACAACATACTACAGATGTTGTTTTAGCTTTGTCTAGATTAATTGATGGTTATAATATAAAACATTCATACAAAAAACTTCCTTTAGATAAAGTAAAACTTGTTTTGATTGCTTCAATTTTCCACGATATAGGATATCTACAAAGAGTTGATGAAATAGAAGGTTCTGGCGCTAAATATACTACAATACATGTCCACAGAAGTATTGAAATTGCTGAAGATTATTTTAATGAGAAAAAAATTTTAAGTAAAAAAGAACTTGAGTTAGTAAAAAAATTTATTTTGGCTACTGAAATGAACATTGATTTTTCAAAAATTAATTTTAAAGATAAAAAAGAGAAAATACTTGCTCATATGATAGCAACATCTGATTTTTTAGGACAAATGTCTTCAAGAACATATCTTGAAAAACTTCTGTTTCTATATAAAGAATTTAAGGAAGGAGGAATAACAGCATATACCTCAGAATTAGATTTGTTTCATAAGACACCACAGTTTTATAATTTTGTTTTAAAAAAATTAAAAATTGAGTATAATAGTGTATATGAATATGCAAAGATACATTTTCAAAAAAGATATAAAATAAACAAAAATCTCTATCTTGTAGCAATAGAAAGACAAATTAATTATTTGAAAGAAAATATTAAAACAGAAGAAGATTTATACAAAAAACTTCGTCGGATAAATGAAACAGGAACAATTATTTATTGATGAGTTTGTAAAATTTTTACAATCCGAGAAAGGATTGTCTTTAAATACAATTTCTGCATATAAAAACGATCTTGAGCAATACTTTTCTTTTCTTAAAAAAATAAACAAAACAATTCATACCGTATCAAGTGAAGATTTAACAGAATTTTTATGGCAGTTAAAACAAAAAAATCTTAAACCAAATTCTATCTATAGAAAATCTTCCTGTATAACACAATTCCATAAGTTTCTTATAT
>CAZFSG010000071.1:0-4352 GCA_964521665.1 uncultured Elusimicrobia bacterium | reverse complement strand
TTTTTGTATCTCAAAGAACATCATTTTTAGTTAACACAACTTTACAAACTTTATTTACCGATTATCATCTTTATACCTATAATTAACAAATAAACACCGAACAACTTTTTAAGTAAATCATCAGGTATTTTATGTGCAATTATTGCACCTAAATATCCACCTATGAAAAATCCTATTGCTACAGGAATACCAAACTTTAAATTAAGATTACCTTCTCTATAATATTTTATAGCAGCAAGTAATCCTACTGGCAACGCTACCAGTAATAAACTTACACCTTGTGCTTGATGTTGAGAAAGTTTATGTATATATATAAGGTATGGAACAATAATAGTTCCGCCACCAATACCTAACAATCCACCTAAAGTTCCTGCAATTATACCTAAAAATAAAAATTCCATCAGTTTTTTATTACTTGTTTAAAATATTTTATAAATGCTAAATTTTCTTTCCTTGTACCTATTGTCACACGAATATAATTTGGAAGGTCATATTCATCCATTGCACGAACTATCACACCTTTTTTAAGCAGTTTTGTGAATATTTCATATCCTTTTTTTGGATAAACATTTATAAGGACAAAATTTGTTGCTGATTTTATATATTTAACATTAAGTTTATCAAGTTGTTTATATAAGAACTCTTTTTCACGAAGAACAAGTTCAACAGACTTGTTTACATGTTCTTCATCGTCAAGCGCTGCTGTTGCAACATACTGTGCTACTACTGAAACATTAAATGGTGGACGAACTCTGTCTAACTCAGAGATAATTTCTTTTCTTGAAACACCAAACCCTACTCTTAATCCTGCAAGACCATACACTTTTGAAAATGTTCTAAGTATTACAAGGTTAGGGTATAATTTAAGCAAAGATAAACTGTCAGGATAACCATCACAAACTTTTGCATATTCGTAGTATGCTTCATCAATGACAACTATAGGATAAAACTTTTTTTCTAAAAGATAGTTTAACATCCATACAACTTCATCTTTAGTGTTATATGTTCCGGTAGGATTGTTAGGATTAGCAATAAAAACAATTTTAGTTTTATTATTAACTTTTTTTGCCATTGAGAACAAATCATGAGTAAAATTTTTCATTGGTACAGAAATCACTTTACATCCCATAAGTTCCCCGGCCATTTTGTATCTTATAAACGCATGGTCTGAAACTACAATATTGTCTTCTTTTGATAAATATGTTTTTCCAAGAAGTTCAATAAGTTCGTCAGTACCAGCACCTATTATAACTTCGTTTACTGAAACATTTAACTTTTTAGCAATTTTTTCTCTTAATATCAAACTTGACCCTTCAGGATATCTATGAAACAATGTGAATAAATTATTTAACAAGTTTTTTACAGTTTTTGAACAACCAAGAGAATTTTCGTTTGATGCAAGTTTATATACTTGTTTTAACCCAAATTTGTTTTTAATTTCTTCAATAGGTCTACCTGGGATATATGGCTGAAAATTTTTTATTTCTTTTCTTGGTTTTGGTATCGGTATCATCATGGTTTACATCTCGTTTTTTCACTTTGCTTGTGGATACGAACCTAAAAATTTATAACTGGTACAGAGTTTTTCTAACTCTTCAATCGCTTTTTTTACATTCTTGTTGTTTATATGACCAACAAAGTCTACAAAGAAAACATACTCCCAAGGACGTTGTTTTGACGGTCTTGATTCTATTTTTGTTAAGTTTATACCATATTTTTTAAACGAAGCTAAAGCGTCATGTAATATCCCAACCCTGTCTTTTAAAGAAAACAAAATTGATGTCTTATCTTTTCCCGTAGGTTTTGTAATACTATGTTTACCTATAACAATAAATTTTGTATAATTATCTTCTAAATCTTGGATATTTTTTGCTAAAATATTTAATTTATAAATTTTTGCACTTACTTCTGACGATATCGCAGCAGAATATCTTTTTTGAGAAACAATTTTTGCTGCTTCTGCAGTAGAAGAAACTTCGTATAGTTTAACATTATGCAACTTTGTTGAAACAAAGTTTTTACATTGAGCAAACGCCTGTGGATTAGAATACACATACTTTATTTTTTTTATAGAATTTTCTTTTGAAAGTAAACAATGTGAAATTTTCATATCAAGTTCACCACAAATATATAAATCACATTCTAAAAACATATCCAGCGTATATGACACAATCCCTTCTGTAGTATTTTCTACAGGAACAACACCAAATTCTGACTCGTTTTTCTCAACACTATAAAAAACATCACCTATTGTTTCTTTAGGTATATAAATGTTTCTATTACCAAAAATTTTTATTGCAGCAAGTTGTGTAAAAGTTCCTTCAGGACCTAAATATGAAATAGTGAACTTTTTCTGTTGATACCTGCAGACATGAATAATCGTAGAAAAAATTTCTCTTATGTCATCTTCTTCTAATGGTCCTTTGTTATATTTTATCATTCTTTGTATAATTTCTTTTTCACGTTCCGGAGAATAAATTTGGTAGCCTTTAAAAGTTTTAAGCCAACCAATTTGTTTTGCAATTTCAGCACGACGGTTCAATAACTTCAATATTTTTAAATCAATCTCATTTATTTTTTTTCTTAAGTTTTCTATTTGTTTCATATTTTTTTATCCTTTTTTGCAATATATTCAAGATATGATTGAATAAAAACATCTATCTCTCCATCCATAACTGAATTAACATCGCCTACCTCAACACCAGTTATATGGTCTTTGACAAGTTGATACGGCATAAAAATATATGAACGTTTTTGTCTTCCCCAACCAATTTCACCTTTTTGAATACGTTCTTGTTGTTTTTTTTGTTGTTCCTGTTGTTGCTTAAGTTTATATAACCTTGACTTTAAAATTTTTATTGCAGTAAGTTTGTTCTTAAGTTGAGAGCGTTCTGACTGACATTGAACTACAATACCAGTTGGCAAATGTGTTATTCTTACTGCAGATTCTGTTTTTTGCAAATGTTGTCCACCATGACCTGATGCACGAAACGTCTCAATTTTTAAATCTTTCTCATCAATAACAATTTCTTCTTCAGCTACTTCTGGTGATACATCACAACTTGCAAACGATGTATGTCTTCTTTTATTTGCATCAAATGGTGATATTCTTACCAACCTATGCACACCTTCCTCACCTTTTAACAACCCATATGCATACTCACCTTTAACAATAAACACAACATTGCGAAAACCCGCTTCTTCACCTTTTGAAATATCAACAATTTCTACATCGAATCCTTTTTTATCAGCCCAACGTGTATACATCCTAAATAACATTTCAACCCAATCACAAGCTTCAGTCCCACCAGCACCTGCATGAAGTGTTACAATAGCATTAGATTTATCATGTGGTTCATTAAGAAAAATTGTTAGTTTAAATTGGTTTACAATTTTTTCTAATTCAATAAGATAATTTTTAAACTCTGTCTCAAAAGAAATATCTTCTGATTCTTTATACAATTGAAGGATTGTATCAAGTTCTTGTTGTAAAAATTCTATTCTGTTATATTTTTCCAAATCTTTCTGAATATTTTGGAGTTGTTTTGTTAACTCAAGATATTGTTGAGAGGAATTGTTTTGCCACATTGTGGTATCAGCAAGTTTTTGTTGTATCTCAACAAGAAGTTGTTTCTTTTTAGGTATGTCAAAGAAACTCTCCTATTTTTTTAATGTCAGAAACTACACTGTTGTATCTATTAATCAATTCTTGATGTATAACCATAAATTTTTCTCCAAACTCTAAAATTTTTTATATACTAATTTATATTCTAAAAATCAATAGGTATTTTTATTTACTTTTTGAATTGAAAATATTTACTGAGAGATTGCTACTAAACTAAAATATTTCTTTAAGTAGCAGTTGAAGAAATTAAATTATAGCGAGATTAATTACGCAGAGTAAACCCTACGGCTTAATTCACAACTTGCAATCTTTAGATTGCGTAAACCGGTATCCGCAACCTAAAAGTTGCGGAAATATACGCAGGCTAAAGCCTGCGGCTACCAAATTATAATTTTTGCATCTCAAAAAAACGTCATTTTTTAGTTAACAGAACTTTTTGGAGATTTTTAATTTATTCTTTTTTAGACAACAAAACAGTTTTTTAGAAAGTGAACAAAAAGGAATGAAGCATATCTATTTCTAACCAAAGGATTGCTTCACTTGCTTTTGGCAGAGATTACAATCTTTTTTTATTTTTGAATTAAATTTTAGGAAAGGTTTATTACAAAATCTAAATCTTTTGTTTTCCTGATTTCAATTTCTTTAAGTAACGCATAAGAGCGGAGCGCAGCTTGGCCAAAGAAAATTGTTTTAATTCCTCTTCTATTAAAATCGGTAAGTATTTTCT
>CAZFSG010000070.1:0-4408 GCA_964521665.1 uncultured Elusimicrobia bacterium | reverse complement strand
CTAAAACACAAGTTGAAAAGTTGAAACAGATTAAAAATTTATATTTTTGAAAAAAATTTTTATTATAGTTGATTTTTAAAAAATTTTGTTATATATAACTAAAAAATGTTCTTTGAGATATAAAATTAATCAAATAACAACTAACAATTTTGTAATCGTACAATTTCATTAACGAAAAAACGCAACCTGAAAATTTGTAGCTAACATAGACTGTGATCTGTGGTTCCAAGATTGGTAGTGGCAGGCTTTAGCCTGCAGATGTTTTTTATTTATCCGTTAATTTTAATTAATTTAATTTGTAGTTGCAGACCTTGGTCTGCTAAAATATATAGCAAAGCAAGCTTTGCAACTACAATTTTTATTTATCGAAAATTGCAACAGCATGGTTGTTGCTGTCCAAAAGGTTGGTTTAATTTTTGGTAGTTGCAGGCTATAGTTCGTGCTTTATTATTTTATGTACTTTAAAGAATGTGGTTACCAATAACTAGGTTCTGGTGACCACGCAAATTATAGAGGCATAAATGTTATAAAATAGTTACCATAACTTTTTTGATAGGAGGTAAAACAAAATGGGTGCGTTAATAGGTGGAATAATAGCAGTAGCGATAGGTATATGGTTATGGGTTATTTGGCCTGGACAAGTGATAGTTATACAAGGTAGTATCCCAATAATGTTGATCGCAGCAGGACTTTTAGCAATCATTGCAGGTATCACATCAATAAAAGATACTATTGAAGCAAAAAAACTTGAAAAAGAAGCACAACAACAATCTACTTCATCAACAGAACAGTCATCGTCTTCTGAACAAAAATAAATAAAACATATTCAATAGTTATTTTTAAACAAGTAATTTTTTTGACTAATATTTGGCAGTTAATATTTCTCATCTAACTATTCTTACAGATTTTTTCAAGAATTTTGCCAAAAATATTGACAATATAAGATTTATTTTATAAAATTGTTCAAATATTGAACAAACCAGGAGAATAAAAATGACAAACAGAGCAAATGATTGGTTAAAACAAGCAAAAAGAGATCTTAAACAAGCAAGAGTATTAAAAAAGAATAAAGGTTATGAATGGGCTTGTTTTTTGGCACAGCAGTCTGCTGAAAAAGCACTAAAAGGATTACATCTTTTTTTAGGGCAAGAGGCTTGGGGTCATACAATTTCTAAGCTTCTAACTGAGCTGCCAATTGGGTTTCCCAAAGAACTCATCGACAAAGCAAAAATTTTAGATTCTTTTTATATTCCTACAAGATATCCTAACGGATTTCCTGAAGGTGCACCTTATGAACACTATGGTAGAACACAGGCTGAGGAGGCGATAAAATATGCCAGTGAGATTATTAAGTTCGTCAGTTCTAAAATGGCCAAGTAAAAAAGAAGTCTTAACTTCTTTAAAAACTTGGGCAAAAAATATTAAATATAGAAAACCAGAAGTTATAAAAATAGGATATTTTGGTTCTTATGCAAAAGGTAATTATGGTGTAGGAAGCGATTTAGATTTGATTATAATATTGAAAGAAACAAATATACCTTTTATATATAGAGCAAAAGATTTTGATACAACTTCATTACCGGTTTGTGTTGATGTATTAGTTTATACAGAGAAAGAGTGGAAAAAAATTTCTTTTAGTTTTAAAAAAGATATAATATGGCTTTTTTAAAAAGATGAACCATACAGAATTAGCAGATAAAGAATTTCTTGTAATAAAACAGATTTCACAAAACCCACAACTTGACCAAAGAACAATAGCACAAAAAACTGGCATTTCATTAGGACTTGTGAATTTAATAATAAAAAAACTTGTCAAAACTGGGTATATAAAAATCAAGATGTTAAATGGCAAAAAAATAGAATATATTTTAACGCCAAAAGGTTTCTCAGAAAAAATTAAAAAAACATACAACTATGTTTTAAAAACAATAAATTATTTTTCCACTACAACAGAAAAGATAAAACAAATTATCCTTGAAGAATATAAAAAAGGTAAGAAAGAATTTTACATCCTTACAGATAATGAAATTTATAAAATAATAGAATTTTGTTTCAAAGATTTATTAATCAAAGATTTACAATACAAAAGGATTTCAAAAATGCCAAAAATAATTAAACCTGAGGCTATTTATTTTATTGCAACCCCAGAAAATATTCTTAACAATTCAAAAAACATAATAAATTTATTAGATTATTTTTGAAATAATTATTGTAGGGCATGGTTTTAGCCATGCTTTATACTTTATAAGTGAGGTAAGATTATCCCATACAACTGGTTAGTAGATGAAAAATAGTTTAAAAAAGAAGACCCAAAGGCGTACAAAGTCTGACGAATACAACAGGTGATAAACTATGGTTTAGCAGGCGAAAAATAAGATGAAAAAGAAGTAAAAAAGTATTGGAAAAAAATAAAAGATAAAATAGACCCGCAATATCGGAAATATTTAGAGATCTTATTATGGAAGAAAAAAGTAAAAGTATCCTAACAACACATCAAAAGAAAATTTTAGATTTAATCTGTGAAGAAAAATATTTTACAGACAGATATTATTTAGCAGGAGGCACTGCTTTAGCAGAGTTTTATTTAAAACATCGTATTTCTGAAGATTTAGATTTTTTTACAGAAAAAGAAGAGGTTGATGTTGTAGCAGTTACACGGTTTTTTGAAAAAAACAAAAATAAACTAAAAATAAAAAGTTTTGAGACAAAAAAAGTTTTAGGGTTATATAGTTTATTTTTAATTTTGAAGATGGTGAAAAATTAAAAGTAGATTTTAATTATTATCCATTTCCTTTAGTTGATAAAATATAAAAGTTTAAAAATAGAAAGCATCAATGACATAGCAGTGGACAAAGTTCACACAGTGGGTGTTAAATCCCCGCGCAAGAGATTTTATTGATATTTATTTTATAATCAAAGAAAAGAATTATTCTTTTGACGTCTAATAATGAAAGCAAAAGCAAAATTTGACTGGCACATATCAGCAGTTGAACTTGGCTTAAGGTTTCTTGAAGCAGCAGAACTCAAAGATTGCCCAAGAATGATAAAAAAACTTGACCATAGAGAATGGAAACAATTTTTTGTAGATTACGCAATATCGTTAAAAAAAACAGATCTTTAAATAATTCTTCAACAATGTACTATTTAAAAATATTTTCACAACTTAATTCAAATGGAAAACTTATATGAAAAAAACAAAAAGATGACGGGTTTTTATTACTATGTTGATGATGAAAAATAAAAGAGTATAAAAATATCCCGTTAGAAGTTCGTCTTTAATGGCTTTATCAATTAAACAAATTAAAAAAACATTATCCAAAAGATGTAATACAAAAACAAGAAAAATTTAGGAAAGCAGAAATATAGTTTGAATTACTAACGATAAGGATTTTTGTAAAATTATTTTTTCAAAAAAGAATTTCGTATGGTATTATACTTTTCCAGATAGGTTCTGTTAACGAAAAATGATGTTTTTTGAAATACAAAGAATTATAATTTGGTAGTCGCAGGCTTTAGCCTGCGTAATTTCACCTTATGATAAAAGGAAATAAATTATATGGCAGAAAGAAGTAAAGATTGGTTAAAACAGGCAGAAAAAGATTTAACTCATGCAAAAAATTCGCTAAAGTTCAAAGATTATGAATGGTCATGTTTTGCATCACAACGAGCAGCTGAGAAAGCTCTAAAAGCTGTTTATGAGAAGAAAAGTCTTTCTGTGAAAGGGCATTCTATAGTGGGACTTTTGCAAGGACTTAAGTCATATTTTTCTTTCCCAAAAGAATTTTATAAGTATGCACGAATATTAAGTAGATATTATATAGAAACAAGATATCCTAATGGTTTTCCAGAAGGAGCACCTTTAGATTATTTTGACAAAGACATGGCAGAGGAGGCTATTGATGCTTCAGAGAAAATTGTTAAATGGTGTAGAGATACTATCAGTAAATGTAAATAAAGTAAAAAAGGTTTTAAAACAGATATCTTCAAAAATAAAAAAACAACATCCAGAAGTGGTAAAAATAATACTTTTTGGTTCATTTGCTAAAAACAACTTTACTCCATATAGTGATATAGACATAGCTATTATTGTAAAAGAAACTTTTAAAAACTTTGTTTTAAGACAAGACGATTTTATTGATTATTTTAAAAAATTAAACTTTGATGTCAATGTAGTTGTTTATACATTAGATGAGATAAAAAAATTAAAAAAAGAAAATAATATGTTTGTTAAAGATATACTGCGGGGGATACAGTTGTAAAAAAACACAAATATTTAAGAATAAATATGAAATTTGCAATCCGTGATGACGATGTAAATTTTTTTACGAAACCAGAAGATTTGGAAAAAGTATATAATGATATATGGAATATATGTCCGGTTTCTTTTGCTGTTATTCCTTTTGTAAAA
>CAZFSG010000069.1:0-4898 GCA_964521665.1 uncultured Elusimicrobia bacterium | reverse complement strand
AAAGTGAAAAGATATTATGAGATAGTAACGATTTTTGTTCCAGACATTGCTGAAGATAAGTTAAATGAAAAAATAAAAAGGGTTAAAAACTTAATAAATTCCTCTGGTGGCGAAGTTATAAAAGAAGAAAACTGGGGTAATAAAAAACTTGCTTATGAAATAAAAAAGTTTAGTAACGGAATTTATTATTTTATATTTTGTAGTACAGAAAACTCATCTTTGGTAGAAAATGTTAAAAATCTTTTTTCTAAAGATGAAGCCATACTAAGATATGGTATTAAAAAAATTGATACTAAAAAAGTTAAGCTCAACCAAACCTTCTCGCCAGAAGAACAAAAGTTATAAAAAAAATTGAATGATAGCACGAAATTATGATGAAAACAAGGTTGTTCTTTCAGGAAGATTAGTACAAGATGCTTTGTTGAAATACACATTGGATAAGATGCCAGTTTTAAGATTTACTTTAGCTGTAAATACTTATTATAAAGACAAAAAAGAAACTTTGTATATTCCAGTAGTATGTTTTGGTGAGTTAGCATTAGAAGTTTCTTCGTTAGTAAAAAAAGGTGTAAATGTAAAGGTTGAAGGGCGGTTGGCGAACCGTAAAATAAAATTTTCTGAAGGAGAACATAAAGTTATAGAAGTTGTAGCAAACAAAATAGAAGTTTTTACAAAATGATTTAAAAGGAGTAAAACCAATGGATAGAAATAAAATGTTTCAACATGGCGAACCCGAAGATTTGTATAAAGTAAACAACCCTAAGGTGTATATTGTTGTTCCTAAACTACCACAGAAATTACAACCATTAATTGAAATAGCTTACAACTTATGGTGGGTGTGGAATAGTGATGCGTTTGAATTATTTCGCAGGATTGACCGTGATTTGTGGGATGAACTTAATCATAATCCTATTCAGCTTTTAAGTAAACTTCCAAAAGAAAAACTTGAGGAATTACAACAGGATGAAAGTTTTTTGTCACATTTGAATGAAATATACTCTGAATTACAAAATTATTTATCTTCCCAAGTATGGTTTTATAAAGAGTTTGATAAAGAACATCATAATTGTAAGATAGCATATTTTTCAATGGAATACGGTCTTACTGAAGCAATCCCGATGTATTGTGGTGGATTAGGTGTTCTTGCTGGAGATTTGTTTAAATCCGCTTCAGACATGGGGTTACCTATGGTAGGTGTTGGGTTAGCATATAGATACGGGTACTTTAAACAACATTTAACAGATGACGGTTGGCAAAAAGAAGAGTTTGAAGAACTACATTTCTTTCGTCTTCCAATGAAACGTATGACTGATAAAGATGGTAATCCGTTAAGGTTAGCAATTAGTATTTATTTAACAAATGAAGATAATAAAAGTTTAAAAGAAGAAAAAATATATTTTGAAGCGTGGGAAATAAAGATAGGTCGTAATTCTTTGTTTTTGTTATCTACCGATATACCAGAAAATACAATGGAAAATCGTGCTATTACATCATCTCTTTACGGTGGTGATTTAGAAACAAGATTGAAACAAGAAATTGTATTAGGTATCGGTGGAGCAAAGTTGTTAAAATATCTTGGTATCAATCCTACAGTGTGGCATATGAACGAAGGACATTGCGGTTTCTTAATTTTGGAAAGAATACGTCAATTGGTTATTGAAGAAAAACTTAGTTTTGACCAAGCACAACAGTTTGTTAAATCAACTTCGGTTTTTACAACGCATACTCCAGTTCCTGCAGGGATTGATGTTTTCCCACCGGATTTGATAAAAAAATATTTTTATGGTTATTGCAAAGAATTAGGAATAACGATTGAAGAACTTTTAGCTTTGGGTAGGGAAAATCCAATGGATAAAAACCAAGGGTTTTCAATGGCTGTATTCTGTATCAGAAATTCAGAATTTGTAAACGGTGTAAGTAAATTACATGGTGTGATTTCAAGAAATATGTGGAAAAACTTGTATCCAGGTTTACCACGGATTGAAATACCTATCGATTATATCACTAATGGAGTACATATAAACACATGGGTATCAAACGAATTTGCAGCATTGTTTAACCGATATATTGGTCCTCAATGGAAAACAGAACCTGAAAACCAATCTGTATGGCAAAGAATAAAAGAAATTCCTGATGCTGAGCTATGGCGTTCACACGAACGACGAAGAGAACGACTCATAGCGTTTGTTAGGAAACGGCTTAAAAAACAACTTGAACACGCGGGTGCTACAAGAACACAAATAGAACATGCAGAAGAAGTTTTAGATCCTGAAGCATTAACTATTGGTTTTGCAAGGAGGTTTGCTGAATATAAACGAGGAACTTTAATTTTTAGAGATCTTCAAAGATTAAAAAAAATTTTGTTAAACAAAGAATATCCTGTCCAAATTATTATTGCAGGGAAAGCACATCCATATGATAATATTGGTAAAGAACTTATAAAATATGTAATTCAGGTAAGTAGGGATCCCGAACTCAGAGAAAAAATTGTTTTTATAGAAGATTATGACATGAATGTCGCACATTATTTAGTTCAAGGATGTGATGTATGGTTAAACTTGCCAAGGCGACCTTTAGAAGCATCTGGGACAAGCGGGATGAAAGCTGCTGCAAACGGTGTGCTGAACATTTCAGTCTTAGATGGTTGGTGGTGTGAAGCGTATAATGGTGAGAACGGTTGGGCAGTAGGTGGTGGCGAAGAATATACAGATCATAATCTTCAGGATGAAATTGAAAGTAGGATCTTGTATGATATTTTAGAAAAAGAGGTAATACCATTGTTTTACACTCGTGGTAGTGATGGTCTTCCTCGGGGATGGATCAAAAAAATGAAAGATTGTATGATGAGCATAATACCTAAATTTAATTCTAACAGATTGATAGAAGATTACACAAGAAAGTTTTATTTACAATGTGATACCAATTATTGGAAAAATAAAGAAAATAATTATCAAAAAATAAAAGAATATGTTGAATGGCAAAAAAAAGTTGTTTCATCTTGGGATAAAATAAAAATTTTGGAAATAAAAGATAATATTCAAGGGTCTTATAGTTTAGGTGATAAAATTGAAGTAACAACAAAACTTTATATTGACAAATTGTCAATAGAAGATCTTTCAGTTCAACTCTATTATGGATATCTTGATTCAAAAAGTAGAATTTCTGAACCAAAAATAAAAGAAATGGAAGTTGTGGATAAAGAAAATGCTATATTTAAAGGAGAAATTGAGATAGACCGTGTAGGACATTGTGGATATGTTATTCGTATATTACCAAAATTTAGAAACAAAATTATGTATATTCCAGGTTTAATAAAATGGCAGTAATTTGAAAGGAGTAAGATGATATGAAATTGATTTCAGGAATTATTTTAATAAACTTGTTAACAGATCAACAAAAAGATAAAATTTTAGATTTTATAGATAAAAATTCTAAGTTGTTTAAAGAATTTATCATAGTTGGTGAAAAAAAATTTCACTGAAATTTCTACAAATAAAAAAGTTAAGTTTGTTCGTTCAAGTTTAGAATCAACAAGTTGTTTGTTGAACAAATCTGTTAGAAGTTGTTCGTCTGAATATTTTATTGTTTTACCGTCGTTATTAATAAATTTTGATGAAAAATTTTTGTCAGAAATATCAAAATTTGATGATAATAAAACAGGGATGATTTATTGTGATTATAAAATTTATGAGGAGACAAATAATACTCAAAAAGTTCATAATTTACTTGATTACAATGGCGATTTTACTGAACGGTTTAATTTTGGTATCATAGAAGTGTATAAAAAATCTGTTTGGGAGAAACTTGGCGGGTATGATATAAATTATTGTACTGCAATTGCTACAAATTATAAATATAAACTTATCTTGAGACAAAAAGGATATGAGTTTGTTCATATTAATAAACCATTGTATACTGTGTTTTATACTAAGCAAACGTCATCTTTGTTTTCTTCATTTAGGTATTTACAATACTCTCCTATTGAAGAAAAAGAGGTTGAAAATGTGTTCTATGAATTTTTAAAAATAAATAATGCTTTTTTAGAACATCAAAATTACAAAATTGTTTCTCCTAAAGGAAAAAAGTTTTCGCCGTTGTTATTAATAGTTTCTCTGACATACAATCGTGAGAAATGGGTAGGGAGAGCAATTGAATCAGTTTTGCAAAACACATTCCAAGATTGGGAATTGATTTTTGTAGATAATGCATCAACTGATAAAACTGTTGATGTGATAAAAAAGTATAGTGAAAAAGATAAAAGGATAAAATTGATTCAACTTCCATCTTATCAAGAAAGTGCAATATCCTATTGTTTAAATATTGGGATAAAAAATGCAACAGGGAAGTATTATGTTTAGTTTGATTCAGATGATGAGTATTCTAAATACACTCTTGAAGAAGTTGCAGATTATATGGAATTAAATCCAGATATTGCACTCGCAATATCATATTATGATCTTATTGATGAAAACAGTAACAAAATTACTGATTTCGGTGTTGTTAAACATCTTGAATATAACTGAAACAACATATTACGTGTTGAAGGTGCAGGTACGTTACGTGTATGGCATATAAAAGTGATTAACGAACTTGGTTTTTTTGATGAAAAAAACTTTGGTTCTTATGGTGAAGATTACGATCTTGTATTAAAAACTTCAGAGCTTTATAATGTGGGAAGGATACATTCTGTATTTTATCATTATAGAAGACATCAAGAAATTACTGATGTATTAAGAGATACAAAAACAAAGGTGTGGAACAAAACTTATGCACGTTTACTTGCGTTTGAACGTAGAAAAAATATAAATTTATTACTTGAAAGATATAAAACAAAAAATCTTAATAAAATACCTAAAAAAGAAATTATGAAAGTTATATAAAAAAACAAAAACTTAAAA
>CAZFSG010000068.1:0-5031 GCA_964521665.1 uncultured Elusimicrobia bacterium | reverse complement strand
CCAGGCGCTTCTTTAACACCACAAGAAAAACTTAAAATTGCATTACAATTAGAAAAACTTGGTGTTGATATTATTGAAGCAGGTTTCCCGATATCTTCTGTTGGCGATTTTGAAGGTGTGGAATTAGTTGCGAAAAATATAAAAAATTGTCAAGTTGCAGCACTATCCCGTGCTAAAAAAATTGATATTGATAAAGCAGCAGAAGCGTTAAAAAAAGCACGTTTCCCACGAATACATACTTTTATTGCTACTTCTGATATCCATATAAAATATAAATTGAACATGACAAAAGAACAAGTTTTAGAAACTGCAGTTGAAGCAGTAAAATATGCACGAAAGTTTACTGATAATGTAGAATTTTCTTGTGAAGATGCTGCAAGATCTGATAAAGATTTTTTATGTAAGATCATTGAAGAAGTAATAAAATCAGGTGCTGTTGTGGTAAACATACCAGATACAGTAGGGTATTCTATCCCTGAGGAGTTTGGTAAGTTGATTTCAGAAATAAAAAATCGTGTTCCAAATATTGACAAATGTATAATTTCAGTGCATTGTCATAACGATTTAGGTTTAGCAGTAGCAAATTCTATTTCTGCAATTATTAATGGTGCAAGACAGGTTGAGTGTACAATAAACGGAATTGGTGAACGAGCAGGGAATGCGTCGTTAGAAGAAATAGTAATGATATTAAAAACAAGGAAAGATAATCCTTTATTAGAAAATTTTTATACTGATATAAACACAAAAGAAATTTATCCTACAAGTAAATTAGTTTCTACACTTACAGGAATACCTGTGCAACCAAACAAATCTATTGTAGGTAAGAATGCGTTTCGTCATGAAGCTGGGATACATCAAGATGGGATTTTGAAAAAAAGACAAACATATGAGATTATCAAACCTCAAGATGTAGGTGTACCATCAAGCGAACTTGTATTAGGTAAACATTCTGGTCGTCATGCGTTAAAAAAACGTCTTGAAGAGTTGGGATATAAAGTTAATGAAAAACTTTTAGAAAAAATTTTTGTGAAATTTAAAGAACTTGCTGATAAGAAAAAATATGTTTATGATGAAGATATTATTGCTTTGACAAACGAAGAATTAGGAAAAGAAAAACAAAAACTTGAATTAAAGTATTTCCATATAAACAGTGGCAGTGGTGTTGTACCTACAGCAACTATAAAACTTGCAGTAAAAATAAATTCCAAAACAATAGAGTTGCAAGAAGTAGAATTTGGTGATGGACCTGTTGATGCAGCATATAAATCTATTGACAAAATTGTATGTAAACTATTAAAATTATCTTCTGCTCCTAAACTTGTTGATTATCAACTCAAAGCGGTATCTTCAGGTAAAGATGCTCAAGGTGAAGTTTTGGTGAAATTTGAGTACAATAATGAACTGTTTAGTGGTCGTGGAATATCAACTGATATTATAGAAGCAAGTATAAAAGCGTATATTTCTTGTTGGAACAATTTTTTGTTGAGAAAAAAATTGTCTACTAAAAAAATAAAGATAGAATTATGAAAAATTTTCCTCAAACAATCACACAAAAAATTATTGCGAAACATTGTGGCAAAAAATATGTTGAAGAAGAAGAGTTTGTGTTAGCAAAGGTAGATTTAGCATTAAGTAATGATGTTACAACACCACTTGCTATAAAACAGTTTTATAAAATTTTTGAAGGAATAAACAAACAACCAAGAATTTTTGATAAAAACAAAGTTGTAATTGTTTTAGACCATTTTACTCCTAATAAAGATATAGCTTCTGCTCAACAAAATAAGTTTACTACAGAGTTTGCAAGAAAGTTTAAAATAAAACATTTTTATTCTGGTGGATGCGCTGGTATTGAACATGCACTTTTGCCAGAAGAAGGACTTATAAAACCTGGGGATTTAGTTATAGGTGCAGATTCACATACTTGTACTTATGGTGCATTAGGTGCGTTTTCAACAGGTGTTGGTTCAACAGATTTATCTGTTGTGTGGGCAACAGGCAAAATTTGGCTTAGAGTACCTAAAACAATAAAAATTGTTTATTATGGTAAACTTAACAAAAATGTTTACGGTAAAGATTTAATTTTAGCAACAATATCAAAAATAGGTGTTGATGGAGCAAATTATAAAACAATAGAGTTAACAGGTGAGGTGATAAAAAAACTGTCAATTTATAGTAGGTTCACAATGACAAATATGGCAATAGAATGTGGTGCTAAAAACGGTATTATTGAACCTGATGAAATTACTTTTGATTATCTTAAAAAAGTACTTAAGACAAGGCTTAATTTTGAGAATTTTAATGATTTAAAAAGTGATAAAGATGCAAAGTATTCAGAAACGATAGAGATCGATTGTAGCAAGATTTATCCACAAGTTGCACTTCCACATCTGCCATCAAATAGTATAAATGTTAAAGATTTAAACAAAAAAATTTATATTGATCAAGTAGTAATAGGTTCTTGTACAAATGGTTGGTATGAAGATTTATATTTAGCAGCAAAAGTTTTAAAAGGTAAAAAAGTAAATCCTAATGTTAGATGTTTGATTTTCCCTGCAACACCAAAAATTTATCAAGAGGCTTTAAAAAACGGCTTGATAGAAATTTTCTTACAATCGGGTTGTGTTATAAACCCGCCTACTTGTGGACCTTGTCTTGGTGGACATTTAGGTATTCTCGCAGAAAGTGAGAAAGCAGTTGCTACTACAAATAGGAACTTTATAGGTCGTATGGGGCACACAAAAAGTGAAGTGTATTTAACAAATCCAGTGGTTGCAGCATATTCCGCAATAAGAGGATATATTTGTGATAGATGATCTATGTTATTTATTGTATTTCCTTAGATATTTTAATGTTAGGTTAAAATCTTTTGGTGGAGAACATTCAAGGAAAATAAAATCTTTTTTTCTGAAATGATAAAATTTTATTTTATAAGAATGCAATGCTGCACGTGAGATTAATGGTTTTTCTGGTTGAGACTTTTTAAATTTATAATTTTTTTTAATTTGTGATAAAAAGAATTCTTTGTTGTCAGAATATAAACTATCTGCTAATAGAGGATATCCAATTGTTGCAAAATGTATTCTTATTTGATGTCTTCTGCCAGTTAATGGATATGCTTCAACTAAAGTATAATTTTTGAAACGTTCTATGACTTTGTATTCTGTAATTGATGGTTTTCCTTCAACAAAATCTATCTTCATTTTTTGTGGATTGTTTGTATCAGGTGCGATAGGTAGTTCTATCTTGCCAGTATCTAAGACAATTTTACCTTGTGTTATAGCAAGATAAACTTTTTTAACTTTACGTTCGAAAAACTGTTGGACAAGCTCTTTATGAGCAATTTCGTTTTTTGCAAAACATATAATACCAGATGTTTCTTTGTCCAATCTGTGGACAACAAAAATTCTACCATACTGTGCTTCTAATAATTCTTGCAAGTTTGCTAAAAACATATTATACCTATCAGGTAAAGTAAGGATATTTGGTTGTTTGTTTATAACAACATAATCATCATCTTCGTATAAGATTTCAATTTTAGGGTTCATTATTGAAAAAGAAGTTTAGTTTTTGTATTTTTGAGTACGAAAAGGAATAAAAATAATTGTATAAAAAATTTGGTTTGAAATCAATAAAAATAAATCAATGATAGACATGTATTTTTTAAAAAGGTAAATATAACCTTGTTGCTTTTAATTTAGAATAATCTTGTCAATTGTTTTTAAAATTTTTAATAAGAATTATCAAAAGTTTATAAAGAAAAAGAAATTTTGAATTATTTTAAAAAAACGAATTGTTTTTTTGAAAATTTGATCGATGTATGTTTTACTTCAAGATATTTTCCCCGCGAATTTCCTGAAACAGTAGTAAAAAAGTTATTGGTAGAATTTGAAAATTTATCAAGTTTTTAGAAAAAAATTAAAAGAAAAATTTAAAAAATGAAATCTTATATTCAAATTAAAAAAGAAATAGTTGAAGAAAAAAATAAGTATTTTAAAAATTATATTTTTTGGTGTAAAAAAATAAAAAAGAAAGCAAAAGAGTTCTAAAAGATAACAATCTTAAAATGTTGATTTTTGGTTCAATTATAAAAAAATGTTGGACACCAAATAGTGATATAGACGTTTTAATTGTTTCAGAGAAAACTCCTAAGAATTTTGAAGATATTGTTCGTAGCAAACTAAAAATAAAGAAATCGGTTTGTCTTTTTTCACCGTTCCAAATTCATTTAGCAACACCAAAAGAATATAACGAATGGTATAAAAAGTTTATTAAAAAAGATTATGTTTTTTTATGACACTAAAAGGTATTGTTTTTAAATGTCCTGATAATGTGGACACAGATGTAATAATTCCAGCAAAATACTTAAATACATCTGACCCTAACTTTCTTTCCCAACATTGTTTAGAACCTTTAGTTGAACAATTAAATGTACAACTTACTTCATCACATATAATTGTTGCGGGAAGAAATTTTGGTTGTGGATCTTCGAGAGAACATGCACCTTTATCAATAAAAGCAAAAGGTATAAAATGTATTGTAGCGGAAAGTTTTGCACGTATATTTTTTAGGAATGCAATCAATATCGGTCTTCCATTGGTAGAACTTCCTGATGCTACAAAAAAGTTTGATTTTGGAGAAGAAATTGAGATAGATTTTGTTTGTGGTGTAGTAAGAAATAACTCAAAAGCTACTGAATATAAAATAAAACCTTTCCCAGAATTTTTACAAAAAATAATTTCGTATGGTGGTATTATTGAATTTGTACAAAAAAATTTAATTTGATTTTTAAAACTTATTGGCTCTGTTAACTAAAAATGATGTTCTTTGAGGTACAAAAATGCAACAACATGGTTGTTGCAATTCAAAAAATTTGGTAGCTAGAGGCTTCGGTCTGCGTAATAATTGCAATAACATGGTTATTGCAGTCCAAAAAAATTTGTAATCGCTAATTTTAATTAGTGCTTGTTTAATACGCTGATATAAAATCAGCGAATACAATAGTAATTTGTAGTCGCAGACTTTAGTCTG
>CAZFSG010000067.1:0-5353 GCA_964521665.1 uncultured Elusimicrobia bacterium | reverse complement strand
TTATGTCTGCTTTATCTTTTTCTTTTATCTTCCACGGATCAACAAAAATTATTTTCCCTGCAACTGTTAGCTTAACCGATGAGTGACCTAAAAATTTTATGTTTTTAATTATTTCTTCTACTAACATCGAAAACAAAATATGTTTAAAATGTAATAAAAATGCCCCCAAGCGGATTTGAACCGCTGCTGCGGGCTTGAAAGACCCGTGTCCTTAACCAGGCTAGACGATGGGGGCTCTAAAAAAGATAATACTAACAGAAGTAATAAAGCGCAAAAAGACTTAAATAATTTTTTTTAATTTTTCAATAGCTTCCTTAGCAGCATTTTGTTGTGCTTGTTTTTTAGTTTTACCAACACCAAAACCTATAACTTCTTCATCTATCTTCACTACACAATCAAACTTTTTATTGTGGTCAGGACCTGTTTCTTTAACAATAGTATATTGAGGTAACTTTTTATAATATTTTTGGACAATCTCTTGAAGAATACTTTTATAATCTTGTATTTCAACTTCTTTTGTAGTAGATAAAAAATTTTTATACATAAATTTTTTACATTCTTCTATTCCGGAATCAAGGTATATTGCTCCCAGTAATGCTTCAAACACAGATGCTAATATAGATTCTTTTTTTCTTCCACCAGATTTTTCTTCTGATTTACTTATTAAAACATATTGGTCAAGTTTAATTTCTTTAGCCCATTTTGCAAGTTGCACTTTCGATACAAGAACTGATTTCATTTTTGACAATTCACCTTCATCTTTTTCAGGGAAATTTTTATAGAGATATTCCGCAACAATTACTGCTAAAACACTATCACCTAAAAATTCTAATCGTTCGTTATGAACATCTTTTTTATGTTCTACAGCCCAAGATTTATGTATAAACGCTTTCTTAAACAGCTCTTTATTTTCAATTTTTACATCTAATATCTTTTGTAACTCTTCTATTTTATCCATTTTGATATCTTTTGACAACAATTACTGCGTTATGTCCACCAAAACCAAACGAATTTGATAACGCAACATCAAATTTTTGTTCTCTTGCAACATTTGGTACATAATCTAAATCACATTCAGGATCCGGTTCTTCATAATTTATTGTTGGGTGTATAAAATTGTTTTCCATACAAACAAGTATAGCTGCAAGTTCAACAGCACCTGCTGCACCAAGTAGATGACCAGTCATAGATTTTGTTGAAGATATAGGTATTTTATAAGCATATTCACCAAATGCTAACTTTATCGCAAGTGTTTCATATTTATCATTAAGTGGTGTTGAAGTACCATGTGCATTAATATATTCAACTTCTTGTGGTGAAAGTCCTGCATCTTGTAAAGCAAGTTTCATACATAAAGCTTGTGTTGAACCATCTTCACGTGGAGCAGTAATATGGTATGCATCATCAGTAGCCGCATATCCAGCAAGTTCTGCATATATTTTTGAAGCATTACGTTTTATAGCATGTTCTTCTGTTTCTAAGACAAACACAGCAGCACCTTCGCCCATTACAAACCCATCTCTATTTTTATCAAATGGCCGAGAAGCTTTTTTAGGTTCGTCATTACGAGTAGACAATGCTTTTGCAGCACAAAATCCCCCAAGACCAAGTGGTGTTATTGCTGCTTCTGAACCTCCAACTATCACAACATCAGCATCACCATATCTCAAAATTCTCAATGCATCACCAATAGCATGGTTTGAAGATGCGCATGCTGAAGTTACTGCATAGTTAGGTCCTCTAAACCCATAATGTATTGCGATTTCTCCGGCAGCAATGTTTGATATTTCCATAGGTATAAGAAATGGGCTTATTCTTGAAGGACCTTTTGTTAAAAGTACCTTCATTTCTCTCTCAATTGTAGCAATACCACCGATACCCGAAGCTATTATAACACCAATACGGTCAAGATTTTCGTTTTGTAGATTAAGTTCGGCATCTTCAATAGCCATTTTAGCAGCAGCAAACGCAAACTGGCAAAATCTATCCATACGACGAATTTTCTTTTTATCAATAAATTCTTCCGGGTTAAAATTTTTTACTTCAGCAGCGATTTTTGTCTCAAATTCTGTTACATCAAAAGATGAAATTTTATCAACACCACTAACACCTATTCTTAAAGAATTTGTAAACTCTTTTTTACCTATACCTATTGGTGATATCACACCAATACCTGTTATTACTACCTTCTTTTTTACCATAAAAAAATTTTAATTTTAAACTTAGTTTATTATTGTTTTTGTGCAACTTTATTTTTGATATATTCAATAGCTTGACCAACAGTTTGCATTTTTTCAGCATCCTCATCAGGAATTTCTATCCCGAACTGTTCTTCTAACGCCATAATAAGTTCTACAGTGTCAAGAGAATCAGCACCAAGGTCATTTACAAATGATGCGTTATCAGTTACTTCATTTATATCTACACCTAAAGATTCAGCAATTATATTTTTTATTTTTGCAGCAATATCTTCTGTCATATTTTTACTCTCCTCCTTTTAGATTTTTATTTTAAATTTACATATACATTCCACCATTGACAGAAATTACTTGTCCTGTGATATAACTTGACTCTTCTATACATAAAAACCAAACAACGTTTGCTACATCTTCAGGTTCACCTAATCTATTAAGTGGAATATATTCTTGTAATTTCTTTTTTTGTTCTTCAGTGAGTTGTTCAGTCATTCTTGTTTTAATATATCCGGGTGCGACTGCGTTAACAAGTATATTTCTTGATGCAAGCTCTTTTGCTAGGGTTTTTGTTAATGCAATAAGTCCACCTTTTGATGCAGAATAATTTGCTTGTCCTGGGTTTCCCATAAGTCCTACTACGGAAGAAATGTTTATAATTCTACCACTTCTTTGTTTCACCATATATTTTGCTACTGCTTTTATAAAATTGAAACATCCTTTTAGGTTAACATCTAAAACTTTATCCCATTCTTCCTCTGTCATTTTTAAGATAAGATTATCTTTTGTAATACCAGCGTTATTTACTAAAATATCAATTTTACCAAATTTTGATACGGTTTCGTCTACACATGTTTGTACTTGTTGAAAATTAGACACATCAACGTTAAACACCAAAGTTTTCACAACATATTTTTCTTCAATTTCCTTAGCAGTTTTCTGTGCTGTTTGTTCATCAATATCTACAATAACACAATTTGCGCCTTCTGATGCAAGTTTTTCAACAATACTTTTTCCTATCCCTTGTGCACCACCTGTAACTATTACAACTTTATCTACCAGTCTTTTTTCACACATAACTTTTCTCCTTATACTTAATAGTATAATTTAGTAGATTCTTCTACCAACAGTATTCTGTATGAACTAATTTAGCAATTTGTGAAATTAACAGTCAATTTATTATATTTACACCCCCCGCCTTATCAGGCACCCCTCTTAATAGAGGAGATAGCACACCATACTGCTTCGCAGCCACCTATTTTGATAGAGGGGATTACAATTGTGCAATAGTAGTGTTTAAACTTTCTATATTTTCTATATTAAAAATTTTTATAGTTGAGTCAGATACAATTTTTTTTACCATACCAGATAAAACTTTTCCAGGACCACATTCTATAAATGTATTAACACCATTTTCTACCATGTATTTTATAGTATCTACCCAAAGAACTGGGTGGTTTATTTGCAACTTTAAATTTTCAAGTATTTCTTCTTTTTTTGTATGTGGTAAAGCGTCATAATTCATTATTATAGGTATAAATGCATTATTTATATTTAATTTGTCAAGAGTTTGAGAAAAAATTTTTTGTGCT
The DNA here is from genome assembly GCA_964521665.1 of uncultured Elusimicrobia bacterium. Lineage (GTDB taxonomy): Bacteria > Elusimicrobiota > Endomicrobiia > DTEH01 > DTEH01 > JANXDG01. The sequence goes on along the minus strand of CAZFSG010000067.1, from coordinate 1,569 downwards.
TCATCCATTAAAGATGAATGAAATGCTCCTGAAACATTAAGTTTTATACTTTTTATTTTCTTGTTAGAAAGTAATTCTTGCAATTTTTTTATACCTTCTTGTTCACCTGCAACAACAATTTGTTGAGGTGTGTTAAAATTTACTGGTTCTACAATGTATCCTGTTTTTTTAATTTCTTCACAAAGTTTGACTAATTCATCTTTATCTACACCTATCACTGCTATCATACTGCCGGGATTCTTTTTTGCAACTTCTGCCATAATTTTTGCACGTTCAGAAACAACTTGTAATGTTTGTTCAAAACTTAAAGCGTTAGATATACACACTGCTGTATATTCTCCTAAGCTATGTCCAGCTACAAATTTTATTTTTTCTATTATTTCAGGTTTTTTTGTTTTCAAAATTTCAAAAATAACAAATGAAGTTAAAAATACTGATGGTTGTGTGAATTCAGTTTGAGCAAGAGTGTTTGTATCTGAGCCAAAAATAATACTTTTGATATCATATCCTAATATTTCTTCTGCTATTTTGTAATAAGTTTTAACTTCATCAAAACTTTCATAAAAATCTTTCCCCATACCGACATATTGTGCACCTTGTCCCGGAAATAGCATTGCTACATTCATATTTTTTCAGCTTTTAACTTTCAGTAATTTCCTTTATTTTTTGTTCTAACATCTCATCAATTTTTTTAATATATGTATCTGTAAGTTTTTGCAACTGTTGTTCTGATTGAAATTCTTCATCTTCAGAAATTTTTTTATCTTTTTTAAGTTGACGCAAAGTTTCCATAGCACTTCTGCGTTCGTTACGAATAGAAACACGATAATTTTCTGCAAGTTTGCTTATCTGTCTTATAAGTTCCTGTTTTCGTTCTTCAGTAAGTGCGGGAACTGTGATTTTAACAACTTTACCATCATTTATTGGTGTTAACCCAAGTGGTGAGTTAAGTATTGCTTTTTCTATATTTACAATAATACTTTTATCCCAGGGACGGATTTCAATTATTTTACCATCAATTATATTTATATTTGCGACTTGGTTTAATTTCATCTTAGTATCATAACATTCAACTTCTATGTTTTCAACTAAACTTACTGAGGCTCTACCTGTTCTTATAGTGGCAAATTCTGATTTACATTTTTCTACAGTTTTTTTCATAAGTTCTTCTGTTTTAGAAAAAACTTCTTTAATCATTTATTCCTCACCCCCTAATAAATACTGTTAACTTTTTATAATATTATGAAAAAGATTCTTTCTTGGCAAAATTAATTACGCAGACTAAAGTTTTGCAGCTACAAATAATATCCAACCCACAATCTACCGGTAGTGGCACCCTTCAGTGTGCGTAAAATAATAAAACGCAGGCTAAAACCTGCGACTACCAATTACTATTGTATCCGCTGATTTTATATCAGTGTATTACACTAGCGTTAATTAAAATTAGCGAATACAAATTTTTTTTGGACTGCAATAATCATATTATTGTAATTATTACGCAGGCTGAAGCCTGCCTACCAAAAATTAAAATTACATTTTGGACTGTTGCATTTTTTAGCAATAACGCGG
>CAZFSG010000066.1:0-5464 GCA_964521665.1 uncultured Elusimicrobia bacterium | reverse complement strand
TTTATTCCAATGACAAGTAAGATAAAAAAAATTTGAAATCTTCTGGCGGCTCTGCAATAAATTTTAACCATTGTTTTCTCCTATTATGATAAAATTCTATACTATACGCATGCAGCATCATCCTTGGAACTCTTTTTCCTTCAATTTTATCCACACCACCATATTTTGTATCACCAATTATTGGACAATTGATAAATTTTAAATGTGTCCTGATTTGATGTGTTCTACCAGTTTTTGGATAAAGTTCTAAACAAGCAAACTTTTCTGTTTTCGATAAAATTTTAAACAATGTTTCTGCATGTTTCCCACTAGAAGATACAAAAGAAATATTACCTCGTTTTTCAATTGGAGCAATTATTAACCCATCTTTTATTTTTGGCACATTTGACACTATCGCACGATACACTTTTTTTATCTCTCGTTGTTGAAACTGTTTTGCTAATTCAAGTTGAACTTGAGGATTTTTCGCAATTATTATAACGCCTGATGTTTCTTTATCCAACCTATGCACTAAAAACGGTCTTTCTAACGGCCAAGAGTCGTTTTTAACATAAGGTATTTTACTATACAACAAATCAAGTAATGTAACATCTTTATCAAATTTTTTTGCAGGATGTACTTTAAGAAATGGTGGTTTATTAAGCACTAATACATCTTCATCTTCATAAATTGTTTCTACATTTTCAATTTTGCCAACAACATAATCTTTTCTTTGAGGTATCTCAATTTCTATTACATCACCAACACAAACTTTATACGAAGGTTTAACAACTTTGTTGTTAACTTTAACAAATTTGTTTTTGCAAAGAACTTTAATAAACTCGCGTGAATAAATTTTTAGTTTTTCAACCAAATATTTATCAATACGATTATTTTGTTCTGTGTTATCTACTATGAAGACTTTTTTATCCATTTTGAAATATAAAATATTAAACAAAAAAACAAGATAAAGATAATCAAAGATATAATTTGTGATGGTGATAACACATTAACCAAAAATGTTCCGCGGTCATCCCCACGATAAAATTCGTTTATAAATCTACACACAGAATATAAAATCCCGTTTATAAAAAATATTCTGTATCTAAACTTGTCTTTAACCAAAAAATAATGCGAAATTAAAAATATAACAAACGCGTATGCTGTTTCAAACAACTGTGTTGGATAAATTTTTATACCATTCGGTGCTAAACTTTCAGGATGTAAAAAAATAACACCTAAAAAACTTTCAGTTGGTTTCCCATAACAACATCCTGCTGAAAAACAACCAAGCCGTCCTATACTCAATCCTAAAAACAATCCTGGCGCACAAACATCCATTATATCTAACAAATTTTTTTTATGAACCAAAGTATAAAATATACCAAACAACAATCCTGCAATAAACCCGCCGTAAAAAACCAATCCTCCTTCCCAAAATTTTATTATTGACAACAAGTTTGTTTTATAATAATCAAAATTTAACAATACATACAGCAACCTTCCACCTAAAAAACCAATAAGGATTGTATAAAACAATAAATTACTTAAAAACAAAGGATCTATATTTCTTAGTTTATAGCCTTGATAACGAACATAATTGTATCCTAAAAGCACACCTATCGCTACAAACAATCCATATGTGCGTAATGTAAAATTACCTATTCGTATTAAAATTGGAAACATATAAAATTATTTTTTACTTTTTTAAAAAATACTTAATTATCAACAACCATATACCTATAAAAACATAAGAATCAGCAAGATTAAAAACAGGCCATATGTTTTTATAATTCCATTGAAGATCTATAAAATCTACAACTTTACCAAAAAAAATTCTGTCAACAAGATTCCCTAATCCTCCGCTTATTATTAGACACAAACTAATTTTCCCAATTCCACCAAATTCTTTAACAAAATTTTTTGACGAAACAATCAGTATTGACAAAATAATAATAATGACAAAACTAAACAATATATTTGCATATTTTGTTTGAAACCAACCAAAAACAATACCTGTGTTTGTAGTATAAGTCAACGCAAGAAAAGGAAGTATTTGTTTTGTCTCATACAACTTAAAATTTGTTTTAACAAGATATTTTGTGAGTTGGTCGATATATACTAACCCAACAACATATATAAACCATTTAATTTTGTATAAATTTTGTTTTATCATAACATACCTAATTCTTTTAATGCATTAACACATTTCTCGCATACATCTTTATCAGTAAGATTTTTATAATAAACCCAACATCTTGGACATTTAACACCATCAAACTTATGTACTTCTACTATAAAATTTTTTTCTTCTTCTTCTAAATATTCAATTTTAACTGATGATACTATAAAAATCGATGCTAATATAGGTTCAAACTTTTTAACAACATCTTTATATTCTTTGTTAAAAATTTTAAGTTTAACTTCAGCTTCGAGTGAACTACCAACAATATCATCTTTTCTTAACTTCTCAAGTTGGAGATTAACTTCGTCTTTTATTTCTAACAACAACTTCATTTCTTTTTCTAATTTTTCATCTTTATATTTTTCAATTCGGTGTTTAATTTTTGTAAGATCAACTAAAAACACACTTTCTTCATTTACAAAACCTAATTTTTTTGCTTCTTGCCAAGCTTCTTCCGCAGTAAAAGATAAAATAGGTGAAAGAAATGGTACTAAAGAAACAAAAATTGTATGAAGAACTTTTTGTGAAGCAACACGTTGTGGTGAACTTTTTGGATAAGTATACAACTTATCTTTTAACACATCAAAATAAAAGTTTGAAAGGTCTTTTATAAAAAAGGTTGTTATAGTATTGACAACTTTGTGAAACGCGTAGTTTTCATATGCATCAATTATTTCATCAACTATAGTTACAAGTTTTGACAAAATATATTTATCTAACAGATCGAACTCAAAATTTTTTTCTTCAAAGATAAAATCATACAAATTACCAAGTATATATCTTAATGTATTTCTAATTTTTCTATATGTTTCTACTAACCTTTCAACAATTTCTTTTGAAATTCTAACATCTAAAGTATAATCTGTTGACGCAGTCCACAACCGTAGTATTTCTGCGCCATGGTGTTGAATTATATCCTGTGGTGCAACCACATTACCTAATGATTTTGACATTTTTCTACCTTCACCGTCAACCACAAATCCATGTGTTAAAACTTCATTATATGGTGCTTTATTTTGTGTAGCAGTTGATACGATTAAAGATACTTGGAACCATCCACGATGTTGGTCTGAACCTTCTAAATACATTATATTTTGTGATGAGGTGTCTGGAAGTATTGACTCAAGAATTTTATAAGATACAGAAGAATCATACCATACATCTAAAATATCTTTTTCTTTTTCAAAATTTGTTGAACCACAAACTTCACATTTAAAACCTTTTGGTAAAAACTTCTCTACATCATAGATGAACCAACTATCAGAACCTTCTTTTGCAAAAATTTCTTCAACTTGTTGTAAAATCTCCTTTCTTAAATAAACCGTACCACAGTTTTTACAATAAATTGCTGCTATAGGAACACCCCAGTATCTCTGTCGTGATAAACACCAATCCGGCCTCGATTCTACCATTGAAGAGATTCTGTTTTGAGCTTCTTTTGGTATCCAACTTACTTTTTTTATTTCTTCTAATAATTTTTGTCTTAAATTTTTGTTATCTATTAACAAAAACCATTGTGGGGTAGCACGAAATATTACTGGTTTTTTACAACGCCAACAATGTGGATATGAATGAACAATTTTATTTGCAAACAAAAGTTTGTCTTTCTTTTTCAGATATTCAATAATTATTTGATTTGCTTTGTAGACCTGTTCACCATAAATTTTTAGTTCTAATGCTTTAAACATTTCGTCATTAAACCTACCTTTACTATCAACAGGTGAATATATTGGCAAATTGTATTTTATTCCTAAAAGATAATCTTCTTCACCATGTCCTGGCGCAATATGTATGACACCCGTCCCTTCATCAGTTGCAACATTTTCGTACGGGATACAATATGACACTCGTTCAATAAACGGGTGTTTACATATTGTAGTGGATTCTTTTTGTTCTTTAGCAATTTCTGTACCATAAAATTCTTTAATTACAGGAAGTTTTTTGTTAATTATACTTTCAAGATGTTCTACACGTGTTGAGATAAGAATATAGTATTCATCTTCATTTTTTACTACAACATATTTTGCATCAGGTTTTATTGCTAAAGCTAAGTTTGCAGGAAGTGTCCAAGGGGTAGTAGTCCAAATAAGTATAAATAATTTTTCTGTGTCCACAAATTTATCAGAAGGTAAGTCAATTCTAAACCCAAAATTTCTTGCTAATTGTACAACTGGAAATTTTACATAAATTGAATCAGACGTTTTATCTTCATATTCAACCTCAGCTTCAGCTAATGATGTTTCACAGTTTATACACCAAAATACTGGTTTATTACGTCTCACAACATACCCTTCTTCAACAAGTTTTGTAAATGTTGAAATTATATTTTTTTCATACTGATGAGACATTGTTAAATATGGATTGTCCCAATCACCAAACACGCCTAACCGTATAAACTCTTCTTTTTGTATTTCAACATATTTTTGTGCATAATCTTTAGCTTTTTTCCTGAACTCAACTTGCGAAATTTGCTCTTTAGTAATTTTAAGTTCTTTGAAAAGCTGGTATTCAATTGGTAAACCATGACAATCCCAACCTGGAATAAATGGTGAATAAAAACCGCTCATACTTTTGTATTTCACAATAATATCTTTTAATATTTTATTTAACGCATGACCAATATGTATTCTACCGTTAGCATATGGGGGACCGTCATGTAGAATAAAAACAGGATTGTTAACATTTTTTTGTAAAATTTTTTGATAAATTTTATTTTCTTGCCAGAATTTAATAATCTGTGGTTCTTTTTGAGCAAGGTTTGCTTTCATTGAAAAATTCGTTTTAGGAAGGTTCACTGTAGTAGAATAATCTATTTCACCCATTGTTTTGTTTCTCCTTTTATACTTTTTTGATCTATTATTATATAAAAATCAATTTATAAATCAAGTATTTGCAAGTTTTTTTCTCAGTAAAAAAATGTTTTTATAACTACAACATCAAAAAAATTTTCAAAATTAAAAAATAGAAAAGTTAAAAAGTATAAACTATTTATATTTTTTTGTTCTACTTGAAGATAGTTGAGTAATTTTAGCAACTTAGCGATTTATTTGTTGTATTTGTTCAGTGAGTAGTTTTATATTTTTGTTTATTTCATCGATATTAAGCAAAGGGATTATTATTACTTCTTTCTCTACGGTAGATGAAGATTGTTGTGTTTTGTTATTAGGCAAAATTATTTTCCCATTTACTGAAAATAATATCTTAGATTTTTTAAACGGATCCTCTTTTTTGTATCTTCCCTGTAAAGTCCAATAAAATTTTGTAATTTCTTTAGATGGAAGATTTTTTACAATTTTTTTT
>CAZFSG010000065.1:0-5652 GCA_964521665.1 uncultured Elusimicrobia bacterium | reverse complement strand
GGAGTTACAAGTGAAGAACCTTAAAAAAATAGATATTGAAATTTATGAAGCTATTAAACAAGAACTTGAAAGACAAAGAAATTGTTTAGAACTTATTGCGTCAGAAAATTTTCCATCGCTTGCTGTGTTAGAAGCACAAGGATCTGTTATGGGAAACAAATATGCTGAAGGATACCCGTCAAAAAGATTCTATGGTGGATGCCAGTTTATGGATGTTGTTGAAACATTAGCGATTGAACGTGCAAAACTTCTTTTTGGTGCGGAACATGCTAATGTTCAACCACATAGTGGGACACAAGCGAATATGGCAGTATATTTTGCAGTGTTAAATCCAGGTGATACTATAATGGGTATGCATTTATCTCATGGTGGACATTTATCACATGGTCATCCAACAAGTTTCTCAGGGAAATATTATAAAGTTATTCCTATAAATGTTCGTAAATCAGACCAACTTATTGATTATAAAGAAGTTAAAAAACTTGCTCTTAAACATAAACCAAAACTTATTGTTGCAGGTTCTTCATCCTATTCACGGATAATAGATTGGGAAAAATTTAGAGAGATTTGTGATGAAATTAATGCTTATTTTTTAGCTGATATTGCACATTATGCAGGACTTATTGCAGCAGGGTTGTATCCTTCACCTGTACCATATGCAGATTTTGTTACTTTTACCACACATAAAACAATGCGAGGGCCACGAGGTGGCGTAATACTTTGTAAGAGAAAATATGCAGCATTAATAGATAAGATGATTTTTCCAGGTATCCAAGGTGGACCAATGATGCATACTATTGCAGCAAAAGCTGTTGCATTTAAAGAAGCAATGTCTGAAGAGTTTAAGTTATATCAAGCAAAAGTTCTCTCTAACGCACGTGCCCTTGCATCAGCGTTAATGAAAAAAGGATACAAGATTGTTTCTAACGGAACTGACTGTCATATGTTTGTTGTTGATTTGCGTCCATTAAAAATTACTGGTCTTGAAGCACAAAATATGTTAGAATCTGCAGGAATTACTGTTAACAAAAATTCTATTCCTTATGATCCACGACCTCCTGCTGAAACTTCTGGTATTCGTATTGGTACTCCTGCAGTAACCACACGTGGTATGGGAGAAAAAGAAATGGTGATAATTGCTGATTTGATTGATAAAGTATTAAAATCTCGTGGTAGTAAAAATGTTGTCACATATGTAAGAAATAAAGTAAAGTTATTATTAGAGAAATTTCCGTTATATCCACAAATGGATTGTTGATTGTATGTTAAAAGTTTATTTTTTATGTCTATTCTTACCATTTTTATTATCAATTTTTTTAGTTCCGTTTTCAAACTTTCTTGCAAAAAAGTTTAATATTTATGATCGCCCATCTAAACGTAAAATAAAATTTAGGAAACTTACACGATGGGCTGGTGTTGGAATTGCTTTATCATTTTTTATATCATTGTTCATTGTGATACAGCTTTTTCCTGAAGTAAAAAAAATTCTTGGGTATAAATACACACTTTCTTGGGATGAATATCAAGAAACAGTTGTTTTAGGCAAACAGTTGTTAGGTATATTTTTTGGTTCAATTATTATTATAATACTTGGAACTATTGATGATAAAATAGGTATATCAGCAATCATAAAATTTTTAGTTCAAGTAATAGTTGCATATTGTGTGATGGACTATGGTGTTCGCATTTTAAGTATTAACCTTCCTTTTTTAAATAAACAAATAGTGTTCCCTCGAATTTTAAGTCAAATAATCACTATCTTATGGTTATGTGGATTTATGAACATGGTAAACCTTGCTGACGGTGTTGATGGTCTTGCTGGAGGAATAGTTCTTATATCAAGTTTTACATTTTTTATAATTTCAATATTGCAAGAACAAACATCTTCACAAGCAATTTCAGGTCAACTTGTCTTATCAGCAGTACTAAGTTTACTTTTATGTGGTTCAACAGCAGGATTTTTGGTTTATAATTTTTATCCTGCAAAAGTTTTAATGGGCGACACAGGCGCTTTGTGGTTAGGATTGTTAATAGGATGTATTACAGCAGTTGGGATTTTGAAAACTGGTGCGTTGATATCTTTTATTTTACCTGTAATTGTGGTAGGAGTACCATTTGTAGATGTAGTTGCTGCTATAACTCGACGTATAAAAAAAGGATTGAGTATTTCTACACCTGATAAACATCATATACATCATGTATTATTATCTTATGGTTGGAGTGAACGCGAGGTAGTTTTGTTTTTTTATGTTATCACACTTTTTTTATCCATAATAGCAATAACTTTAGCGGCTTTGAAAAGGTAATGGATAAAAAGAAGTTGGTAAAGGTTTAAACTGGTTCTGTTATCTAAAAATGATGTTTTTTGAGAGACAAAAATATAATTTGGTAGCTGCAGGTTTCAGCCTGCGTAATAATTGCAACAACATGCTTGTTGCAATCCAAAGGGTAAGTTTAGTTTTTGGTAGGTGGCGGGCTTCAGCCTGCGTTTTATTATTTTACGTAACCTAAAGGTTGCGGCTACCGGGAGATTACAGATTGTGTATTATTTGTAGTCGCAGACTTTAGTCTGCGCAATTAATTTTACCAAAAAAAATCTTATTTTTAATTTTATCGTTTATAGTTTCTAATAAATATCATAAAATAGTTACCAAAAGGTTTAAACTTTGAAGGGGTAAATTTATGAAAAGTTTTACATTTTGGATTAAAAAAATACAAAATGTTAAACAAACATCGTATAAGTTTGCTAACTTACCTGAAGAAGTTTTAAATGAAATACTAAAAAGTATTAAAGAAAAATTGATATCAAATAAAGAAGAAATTTTGGCAGTAAATAAAAAAGATATAATTTTAGCGCAGAAAAAAAATCTTACAAAAGCATTAATTGATAGATTAACTATAAATCAAAAACGCTTTGAAGAGATGATAGCAGAAATTGATACAGTTGTTTCTTTACCTACACCGATAAACAAACCTATATCTCAGTGGGAACGAGAAATTAAAGGAAATAAGTTTACTATAAAAAAAGTTTGTGTCCCATTAGGAGTTATATTTATGATTTATGAATCACGACCAAATGTAACAATAGATGCAACTGTTTTATGTATAAAATCAGGTAATTGCGTAATTTTACGAGGTGGTTCCGAAACAATAAATACAAACAAATTTTTAGTTAAAATTATAAAACTTGCAATAGAAGACGTATGGGAAAAATTTAATTTAGATTTTAATAAAGATGTTGTTTTATTTATAGATGAACCTTCATATACTTTGTTATACAAAATTTTACAATTAGACAAATATATAGATTTAGTTATTCCTCGTGGTAGTGAAAAAATGATAGAGGTAATAAAAAGTAAGTCAAAAGTACCAGTATTATCTCATGGTAGTGGTGTTTGTCATACTTATGTTGATAAAGATGCAGATATTGATATAGCAATTAAAGTATGTTTGAATGCGAAAGTTCAACGGCCATCTGTATGTAATGCTATGGAAACACTGTTGGTACACAAAGATATTGCAGAAAAATTTTTGCCAAAAATGGCTAAAATATATCTTGAACACAATGTTGAACTTAGAGGATGTAAAAAAACAGTAAGTTTGTTAAAAAAACATGGAATAAATATAAAACTTGCAAAAGAAATTGATTGGTATACAGAATATCTTGATTATATTTTATCAATAAAAATTGTTGAAAATATAGATGAAGCAATATCTCATATAAATCATTATGGCTCACATCATTCAGATGCAATTATTACTAAAGATAAAAATGCTCAAGTTAAATTTGAACAAGAAGTTGATTCATCCGCTGTGTTTATAAATTCTTCAACAAGGTTGCATGACGGAGGTGTATTTGGTTTTGGGACAGAGATTGGTATATCAACTTCTAAACTTCATGCTCGTGGTACTATGGGATTAAACGAACTTACAACTACAAAATATGTTGTTGAAGGAAATGGTGCTATACGAGAATAGATTATGAAAAAAATAATTTTATTTGGCGGAACTTTTGATCCAATACATATAGGACATTTGATTTTAGCAAAATATGCTAAAGAGTTTATAAATGCAGAAAAAGTAATTTTTATACCTTCGTATATACCGCCACATAAACTTAATTATACTCCTACAGATTGGAAACATAGATACAATATGGTAAAATTAGCAATAAAAAATTGTAAAGATTTCCAATTATCTGATTTTGAAATAAAACGAAAAAGTGTTTCATATACATATATTACAGTTGATTGGTTTAAAAAACGATATAGAAACTATAAACTATATTTTTTGATTGGGTTAGATTCATTGGTTACTTTACCAACATGGGAAAAATGGCAAGAAATCGTTAAAAAAATTAAATTTCTTGTAGGTAAACGAATGATACAACAAAATTTGTTATCTAATTTACCAAAAAAAGTTTTTAAAAAAATTATTTTTTTTGATTCACCAATTATAGAAATATCCTCAAGCGAAATCAGAGAACGTATTAAAAATTCTTTCTCAATAAAATATCTTGTCCCAGAAAAAGTTGAAAAGTATATTTTAGAACATAAATTATACAAATAAAATAATGAAATTTAGACATATTACCTTAACAATTTTTGTTATCTTAATTTTATATCTTGCATGGTTTAGTTCTAAAAGTGTCTTTATCAAAAATAACGTTAGACAAAAACGCACTAACTTTCTTTTATTAGGTGTAGATTTTGTTGACCAAGCAGTACATTCTGATACAACGATTTTTGCTAGTTATTCTCCAAAACAACAAGTTGTTGATATTATTTCTATTCCAAGAGATACATATATTGATGTTGAATTCACAAAATTTAAAAAACTTACTGAAATTTATGCTTATTTCTATGCTAAAACAAAAAGTAAGAAACTTGCTGCTAATGAATTAAAAAAAATTATTGAAGAAAAAATTTTTTCTTCATCAACAACTAGCAAAATTAACATCCCGTATTTTTTTGTTATTGATTATCAAAATTTTGAGAAGTTTATAAATACTATTGGAAAAATAAAAATTGTTATAAGTGAACCTTTGCATTATGATGATAATGCTGGTAATTTACACATACATTTTGAACCTGGGGTGTATTATATGAATGGTGAAGAAGTGTTGAAATATGTTCGTTATCGTGGACAAGATACAGATATTAATAGAATTAAAAGACAACAAGAATTTATCAAAAGTTTTCTAAAAAAAATTTTTAATCCATTATCTTTTTATAAACTTCCATTAATTATATACAATTTTAATAAATGTTTTATAACGAACATATCTTTTTGGGAAATGATAAATCTAATTGTAGAAATGAGGAATCTTAAAACTACAAATATTAGGTTTTCAACTTTAACTGGTAGATCTGTGGGAAGATACATTGAAATTAATAAAGAACAACTTAATGGTTTAATAGAGTATTTGTCAGAAGTTGTTGATAAAACAAAACAAAAAAATATACATATTGTTTTGAAAGTATACAATGCAACAAATTATCCAAAAATTGCTAAACAAGTTGCAATGTTCCTTAGACAAAACGGATACGATGTTATTAGTTGGGGTAACTGGCAAAATACTCAATATAAAAGTAAAATAATAGATTATACACAAAATATAGAACTTGTGAATAATCTATGCAATTTGTTGAA
>CAZFSG010000064.1:0-5661 GCA_964521665.1 uncultured Elusimicrobia bacterium | reverse complement strand
TATCAAAAGTAAGTTTTGTTTCTGAAAATTCATCTTTGGGTGAAACAACTTCATCATCTTCATCAGCATGTTCTAGCTGTTCTTCAAAAAATTGTTCTTCCTGTGGATAAATTTGTTTTACAATGGTAATTTTAATTTTTTTAATTTTTGTTTATAATTTTTGCATGTCAACACAAACAATATATTTTTCTTTTGTAGATTGTGAAGATGTTGATAGAACTGCCATACTAAATGAGGTTGAGGAAATTCTTAAGGTTGACATAAAAGAAAAAGAAACATTTAAAAATATAGATTTTGCCTACAATAAAAAAAGAAATCAATATTCGGCTTCAAAAATTCTTGTTTTTGCAAAAAAATTTGTCCCACAAGATGCAGATGTTTTATTTTTAGTGGTAGACAAAGATTTGTATGAAGAGGGTTATAATTATATATTTGGACAGTCAGCAGGAAATGTTTGTATTGTGTCAATTTATAGATTTAAACCTTGTACAAAAATTGATACAGAAAAAGAAAAATTCCTTCTTAAAGAAAGGACTGTTAAAACTATAATTCACGAACTTGGCCATTCTTTTGGCTTACCACATTGTAGTAATCCTTCCTGTGTAATGTTTTTTTCCAACTGGGTTGGTGATACTGACCGTAAATCAAAGTGTTTCTGTGAAAAATGTGAAAAGAAACTTGAAAACTATAAGTAACAATTTTTGGTTCTGTTAACTAAAAATGGTGTTTTTTGAGGTGCAAAAAATTGCAACAACATGGTTGTTGCAGCCCAAAAATTGGTAGTCGCGGGTTTTACCCTGCGTAATTTAGTCAAAAATTTTTTCAAAATATTGACAAAATGTTTTTTTCTATTTTATAAACTAAAAGTAACGAAAATTGTAGCCTTTGGTTTACAAAATAATGGGAAGTAGTTATTAAATAGAAATCTTCAAATCAAAAAACACAGTCTTTACTTTCAAAGAATTATTACTTCTTTGGCAACAGACAGATTAGTTATTATGTAAAAACAAAGAAAATTCTTCGTTTAAGAAGGGGAATTTATGTAAAAGACAAAGATTGTGACAGATTTGAGTTAGCAACAAAGATTTATACTTCTTCCTATATTAGTTTTAAGGCAGTCCTATCTCAAGCAGGTGTAATTTTTCAGTACTATCCACAGATTTTTGCAGCGTCTTATCTCACAAGAGAAATAAAGATTGATGGTCAAAAGTATTGTTATAAGAAAATAAAAGAGAGTATATTATCAAATCCTATTGGTTTAGAATACAAAGGAACATATTGGATTGCAACAACATTTTTAGATATTTTGTATTTGAACAAAAACTATTATTTTGACAACATTATGGTTTTAGAATAAAGAAAAAGTTTTTGAAGTTTTACCAATTTATAAAAGCAAATCTTGGAGAGAAGAGTGAAAAAAATTTATGAGTTTTGATATTTCTAAACACAGAAATATTTTGTTAATGATTTTGAAAGATACTTGTTCAGATACAACTCTTTCTTCATACTTAGGTTTTAAAGGTGAGACAGTGTTATATCTTTTTTATAACTTACCAAGATTTTCTTTAGATTTAAACTTTGACCTTTTAGATGAAAAAAAAGAATATGTTTTTAAAAAATTTTAGAAATAACATAACAATATGGAAAAATAAAAGATGATGCAATTAAAAGGTTTAGTTTGTTTATATTACTTTCTTATAAGGAGAAAACACCAAATATAAAAATTGAAGTGAATATAGGACAATTTGGTTCAAAATATGAAATTAAGACATATCTTGGTCCAATGAAAGTTATGGTTATAGAAGATATTTTTGCACACAAACTTGTTGCTATGTATAAACGGTTTGGCAAAGTAAATAGAGATATATTTGATGTATGGTTTCTGTTGAAAAAAATTTTTCTATAAACAAACAGATTGTTGAAAAAAGAACAAATATGGAAAAAAACAAAAATAGGGTCAAATCTAATTTTAAAAAAGATACATTTGTTTTTATTGAAGTTAATGTTGGAAAATATTAAATATTGACAACAATTTCTTCTCCAGTCAACAATTTATAAATTTCTAAATACTTTTGAGTTGTGTTTTTTATAACATCTTCAGGTAGTTTTGGGCCAGGATAGGTTTTGTTCCAACCAGTGGATTCTGTATAATCTCTTACATATTGTTTATCAAACGAAGGTTGAGGTTTACCCACTTCGTATTTATCCTTTGGCCAAAAACGTGATGAATCGGGCGTAAGGATCTCATCAATTAAAATAATTTTGCCTGTTTTTTCATCAATACCAAACTCAAATTTTGTGTCAGCAATAATGATTCCTTTTGTTTCTGCGTAATCAGCAGCTTTTTTATAAAGTTCAATAGATTTTTGTTTTATAAACTCAGCTTTTTCTTTTCCTATAATTTCAGCAGCTTTTTCAAAAGTTATATTTTCATCATGCCCAACATCAGCTTTTGTAGATGGAGTAAATATTGGTTGAGGTAATTTCTCTGATTCTTTAAGTCCTGCTGGAAGTTTTATTCCACAGACTGATTGTGTTTTTTGATATTCTTTCCATCCGCTACCTGATAAATATCCACGAACGATACATTCTATAGGAATCACCTTTGCTTTTTTAACAACCATGGTCCTATCTTGAAGTATTTCTTTATTTTTTACAAACTCGTTTGACAAATTGTCAACACCAAACTCTATTATATGATTCTCAATAATATCTTTTAAAAACGAGGACCAAAATTTTGTAAGTTGTGTCAAAACAACACCTTTGTATGGTATCGGATCATCAAGGATAACATCAAATACAGAGATCCTATCTGTTGTAACAATTACAAGTTTATCACCTAAATCAAATATATCTCTTACTTTACCTTTTTTTATAGGTTTAAGACCAAGTTCTTCTGTTGTTTTTAAAACTTTCATTTTTGCTCCATTATAAAAATTTATAATTTTAACTACTTCTAACTACAAACCGCCAAAGCCAATTCTTAGATTTTTTTGCATAATCTATGTTTATTCTTGGTGTTTTAATAATATCTTTCTTTTTTATTTTTTCACCTTCTAAAAAATATATTTTGTTTCCTTCAACCATATCTTCTCCATTTAAATCTTTGTTAATTTTAAGTGCTTTGCAAAGTTTTCCAGGGCCGTTTAATAATTTTTTTATATCGTATTTTTTATTTTTTGAATTTAAGTTTTCTAAAATTAAATCAGTCCCTTTTACAGGTTCTGCTGCACGAATAAGGATCCCTCCTGCATCAGATTTTTTATGACAAACTACATTTAAACAATATGTGTTTATATGTACAGAATAAATATAAGCTTTACCTACTTCACCAAAAAGTGTTTCAGTACGTTTTGTTTTACCAAACCTACCTACATGACATGCATCATCTTCAGTGCCGCCATATGCTTCTGTTTCTGTAATTTTTACTATAATTTTTCCTTTATATGTTTTAACTACTAAATATTTTCCTAAAAGTTTTGGTGCAACAATTTTTGGATGGTTATAAAAAAATTTTCTTTTTAACCTTTTATAAAAATTTATTTTCATTTATTAAACAAATGTTTGAAAAATCAAACCGCTATGAAGGCGGTCTATCATACAAAAATTTGTTGCATAAATACAATTATTACGATAACTTTTGGACAAAATTTTTTATATTTTCCACACCTTCTTTTATATCTTCTAATGATGTAGCATAAGATAATCTTATATAATTATCATTGCCGAATGCTGAACCTGGAATTGCTGCAACTTTCGCTTCTTCAATCAAAAGTTCTGAAAGTTTTAAAGAATTAGTGATAATTTCCCCATTTAATTTTTTCCCTTTAAGTTCTTTTATATTAACCCAAACATAGAACGCACCTTGTGGTTTTATTGTTTTTAAACAAGGAATTTTGTTTATTTCTTCGACAATATAATTTCTTCTTTTTTCAAATTCAGAAACCATCATTGAAACAAATTCATTTGAGTTTTTTATTGCTTCCACAGATGCATATTGTACAAAAGTTGTTATATTTGAAGTTGAATGATCTTGTAGGTTATTCATTACTTTTATAATTTCTTTGGGACCACATGCATAACCAACACGCCATCCTGTCATAGAATATGCTTTTGATAGACCATTTATTGTTATAGTAAGCTTTTTTATTTCTTCGTTTAATGAAGCGATACTTATGTGTTTAAATCCGTCATATGTAAGTTTTTCATAAATTTCGTCTGATATACAATAAATTTGGTTTTCTATTAAAACTTTTGCAATCTTTTCAAGTTCTTCTTTTGTATAACTCATCCCAGTAGGATTTGAAGGATAGTTAAGTATTAAAAGTTTCGTATTCTTGGTGATATATTTTTTAAGTATGTCATCAGTGATTTTAAAATTTGTGGTTTCATCTGTTGGAATAGGAATAAACTTACCACCTGCGAAGTTTATCATTTCAGGATAACTCACCCAATATGGCGATGGGACCAAAACTTCATCATTATCATCAACTAAAGCACATATTGCGTTAAATATTGCATGTTTTGCACCACTGCAAACTATAACTTCGTCTGGTGTGTATTCAATATTGTTTTCTTGTTTCAGTTTTTCAACAATTGCTTGTTTAAGTTCTGGAATCCCAGCAGTAGGTGTATATTTGGTTAATCCTTTGTTTAGTGCTTCAATACATCTTTGTTTTACATTTTGTGGTGTATCAAAATCAGGTTCACCTGCAGCAAAGTTTATAACTTTTATTCCTTGTGATTTTAGTTGTTTAGCTTTAGCAGTGATAGACAAAGTTGCTGACGGCTGTATTTTTTTTATTTTTTGTGATATTGGTTTCATAGTTTTTCTCTCTGTTTTATTTATTTTTTTATTGGTGGTTTTATGAGATAAACTAAAAAACTAAAAATTGCAATTATTACTGTTGGGATAACTATAACAATTGGGTGTATCTCAGGATAAACAATTTTTTCAAGATGATAAATTATAAAAGAATCAGGTTGACTAAAAGTAGGGTCAAATTTTTGTCTTAATTTTGTTTCTAATATTGTCAAAGGACAATATTTATTTAATATTGCTAAACTTGCAACATATAAAATACCAACTAAATATATTGTGCGAAGCCAAAAGTTTTTAAGTAATTTTTTATTAAACAACAATCCTACTAAATTGTACACAAATCCGTATAGCATAAACAAAATCCATAAAAAATGTATAACCAAAATTATCTCTGCTAAAAATTTATAAACCATCTAAAAGATCTATAAAACAATATCTTTATTTTTTTCCAAAACATTACTTACCATTTTTTGTTTGTATTGTTGTAGTTTTTCTTTAAGTTCAGGATATTTTAATGACAAAATTTGTACAGCAAAAATAGCAGCGTTTTTTGCTCCCCACAAACCTTTTGACATAACGCCCACAGGTATTCCTGGCGGCATCTGCAACATTGACAAAATTGAATCCAAACCCATAAGTGGTGAGTCCATAGGTACACCAATTACGGGTAAAGTTGTATAAGAAGCAACTACGCCTGCAAGATGTGCAGCACCACCCGCTGCTGCTATAAAAACTTCTGTACCAGTTTCTTCTGCTTGTTTTATGTATTCTTTTAGTTGTTCAGGTGTCCGATGAGCAGAAAGAATTTTTATCTCATATTGTATCCCAAACTCTTCTAA
>CAZFSG010000063.1:0-5949 GCA_964521665.1 uncultured Elusimicrobia bacterium | reverse complement strand
ACAAACTTCTCAAAAAAATAAAAAACTATAGGTTCTATTGTGAAATAAAAAAATTTACTTTCCCAGATAAGTTCTTCTAAATAATAATTAAAATAAAAATTAAAGTTTTCATCCTGTAGTTGGACAGAAACTTTTGTTTTTGGATAAAAAGAATAATAAAGATGTTTGTTTAAATTTTCTATTGACGGATATAATTGTTTTAATTTTTTTTCGTCAATGTTACCAAATGGAATAAAAATTAGTTCTTGCAAAGGTTTCTGTAATACAACATAGGACAAAAAAAGTTTTATGTTTTCAAAATCAACAACTAAATTAAATAATTTTTTACAAAGATAAGAACCGAGTTTGTCAAAAAGTTTGTTATATTGAGCAAAAAATGAAATAAAATTTGTTGAGTAAATCTCAGTTGAATTTATAAAAAATCTTAGCCAGTTTGTTAACCATATATGTTTTTCTAACAGTAAAGATGAAATCAACTCTATCGTCTCCTTAAGTTCTGTTTGTAAAACATCTTCAAAATTTGTTGATTCAAAGATAGAAATCTCAGGTGGTGTAAAAGAAAAAATTTTGCTGTATTTATATTCTTTTAAGACAGAAATAAGATAAGTAAAACTTTTATTGTTTTCAATTTCTTGTATAACATTTTTAGGTATAACTTTTTTTTGTCTTATTGTGTTAAGGTAGGCAACTTGAAATGTATAATTCATAATTTTTCTTTATAGATAAGTTTATTAATTTCTTCTTCTGCAACAGGTTTTATAAAATCAATAAAAGTTTGTAATGTAAACTCTTTAGATTTTTTACCTGAAGTTATTTTAACACCAAAATCAAATTCTGTTTCTTCTTGTGAGAATTCAATTTTTGTTAAGTTATGAGTTTTTGATATTTCTTGAATGATTTCTAACAAAAGTTTATTTTTTTCCTCTTTACTAAGAGTGTTTAATCTACCTAAAGAAATAATATTTTGTTCATTTAAAAATATGTTGTGAAGAATAATGTTTTTTACAAATTTATAATACGAAGATTTATCTAAAGAAGAAAGTTTTTGTTTTACATCTTCAAGAAGTTCAGTAATAACTTTGTTTTTTATTTCTTCAACTTTTTTATTATGCTCAATAAGATTGTTAGCATAAATTCTTTTTTTTGCTAACTCTACTTCTTTTTCAAAATTTTTTTCTAACAAATTTTTTTCTTGTTCAATGATTTTAATAAATTCTTGTTCAAGTTCTGATTTTTTTTGTTCAAATTCTTTTTTTAATTCTTCAATTTTTTTATTAGTTTGTTGTTCTATTTTTTCTAATACATCTTTTATATCTTGCATTAGTTTATCCTAACTTGACATTTTGTAATAACAAAATTGTTGAAATCAAACCTAAAATAGCATATGTTTCTACTACTGCACCATATACCATTGCTTTTGCAACTTCTTCAGGCCGTCTTGCAACAAGGTTCACTCCACCTACACAAACCTTTGCTTGATATATCGCTGAAACAAATCCTACTATTCCTACAGGTAATGCTGAAAAAAGTGTTGATAATCCTTGTGAAACAGAAATGTTTGTAATTTCAACACCAGCAAGTTTGCCTAAAATTAAAAACATTCCTACAAACCCGTAAAACCCTTGTGTGCCAGGTAAGGCTTGTAACACAAGTAATAAACCAAACTTATTCGGGTCTTCAGCAGTGACACCACTGGCTGCTTGTCCTACCATACCACACCCTATTGCTGAACCACAACCTGCAAAACCCGCTGCTATTGCTCCGCCTAAAATTACTAACATAAAACCTAAGTATTGTTCCATAAAATTTTTTACCTCCTTATTGGTTGAAAAATTTTTATAGCTCTACCACCTGAAACAAAAAATTTTGAAAAAAATTCTAAATATTGTAATCGTGCTGAATGAACAAAACCACCAAGACAACTTATTAAAAAATTAAAGATATGTCCTCCAACAAAAACTATCGGTGCTAAGATTGGTTCAACATATTTTATACCTAAAAGTTGTGCTGTAAACAATTTTGCAACAAGAAGGTTAATTGTTTGTGCAATAGCAGACGATGCTAACGCTAACGCTAAAATTCGTGAATATGAAAGTATATCTGCATAAAAACCTATTGTGTTATACGCTTTAACAAAAAAATTTATTGGTTTTAGAAAAATTGGTTTTATATTTCGTGACTGAAACACAACAATAAATAGAAATATCCATATTGCAACTTTGGTTGATAAACGCACTATATTTTGTGAAACATCTTGCGGAAAAAACAATTTGTATACAACAGGCGAAAATGTTATAATAAAAACAGCCCAACTTATACTATCAATTGCAGAAAAAAATTCTTTGTTCCTCAAATTTTTGAATGTATTTATTAACAACCCAAAAATTATTTGTGTCATACCTAAAAGAAAAGTAAATTTTAACATCTCAACAGGCCTGTTTAGCGGGTCTAATAAAGATATATTCAGTGGTAAACTCAATCCTAAGAAACTGTTAAGAAACACACCAGTAATAATAGAAATTGCACCTAAATATTTAAATAATGATATAAGTTTGTAATACTCAGATGTTTTTTCAACCTTTTTTCTTAATAGCAACCATGTAATTAACATCAAAATTCCATAAAACGCATCACTTAAACATAACGCAAAAAATATGGTAAAAAACGGTGCTAAAAAGTTTGTAGGGTCAACTTCATTCTTTTTCGGTAGCCCGTATAATGTTGTAATAAATTCATATGGTTCGCTGACAAGTTTGTTGGACAACACAGTTGGTACATCATCATTTGGTTCAGGTTCAAAAAACAATACTTTTACTTCAGAGAATCTTTTTAACAAAGTTGTTATTTTAAATAAAAACTTTTGTGGTAGCCAACAATAAATTATTCTGGTATGTTGTGTAGCAAATATATTTTGTTGAACATTAAAAAAATCTAATAGTTCTAAATATTTTATATAAAGAACATAAATTTTTTCAAAATTTTCTTGTGCAATGTTTACTAATTTTTGTTTATATTCTTCTATAAGTTTATGAATATTATTTAATTCAGATTTAAGTTTATAAACTTCTTCTTCAATACTATCGGTTGTTAAAAGTTCAGTTATATTGATTAATACAATATCAAATTTTTTTGCAACTTCAAAAAACTTTGCTTCGTTTTCTTTTTCAACAGATAAGAAAGCAACAATTTCATTTTTTGTTTTTTTACGAACCCAAGGATAAAGAAAAAATATATTTTTTAATTCTTTTTTTATTTTTTCAAAAGTTTTACTTTCTGTTTTTATAAAGAAAAAAGATAAAGTTTTACATTTTGTTAATAAAGAAAATTTTATGTTGAGTCCATAAAAATCAGACAAAATTTGAAGTTTTGCCTCAATTGTATTTACTTGTGATGTGAGAGTATTTATATTTTTATATAATTGTTCAACATTTTCACATACAGATTTTATTTCTTCTATTTCAGAGGATATATTTGTGTCAAATATAATTTCTTTACTTAAAAGAACAGATTTGTTTTTGTAATATTTTTGTAATATATTTATTGTAGATTCAATTTTTGTAGACAAAAATTTTATTTGTTCATATGGTAAAGAAAGGAATTTATCAATAGTTTTTTTTTGCTGCTGTTCAATAATTTCAACACAGGATAAGTTTTTTAATTCAATAATAAATTTTTCGTAAATTTCTGTGGGAACAATAAATACCGTTTTTTTAATTTTATCTATTGCCATAGATTCAAAATTTTGTCAACTAATTTTTTTGTTATATTTTCTTTTTCTTTAATGACATTTTCTTCTATAATTAAAGAAAAACTTTTTATTTTTTCTTCAAACAAAGATTTTGTTTGTTGTTCAAATTGAGCAAGTTCTTTATCCATTTTTTCTTTAAGTTGTTGTGAATAATTGTTTATTAATTCATCTTTTTTATTTTGCAACTCTTTTTTATATGAGTCAAATTTTTTTTTAAGTTCTTGTTGTAGATTTATTAATTCTTGTTCTTTTTGTTCTTCAAAAGAAACAATTTTTTCAACAACTTCTTTTGGTGATAAGTTATTCATAGTTTTTTATATTTTTTTATTACAATTTGTTTAACTTCTATATGTAACCATCTATGGAACTCTCTTTTCTTTTTTTGTTCAAGTTTGATTGGTTTTAATGAATGAACCAAATCTAACATTTGATGTAAAGAATTGTATAAATTAAGACAGTTTTTACATTGATAAATATGGTTAAACAAAAATTCTTGTTCTTCTGCTTCAAGTTCATCATCAAAAAATTCTGATATCAATTCTATTACATCCTTACATTTTAATATCATAATTTCCCTCCTAAATTATATATGTCCTTGAGTTATATATTTTTCCATCAGTTCTCTTAAATACAACCTGCTACGATGAAGTCTTGTTTTTATTGCAGAAGGACTTAAATTTAAAATTTTTGCAACTTCTTCAATAGGCCTTCCTTCAAGTTCTTTTAATATAAAAACAGTTCTATATTTTTCTGGCAATTTGTTCAAAGAGTCGTTTAAGATATTTATAAATTCCTGTTGTTCAAGAGTTTTCAACGGGTTGTCATCATAAACATCTTGTATATTCTTAAATTCTTCGGTATCAACTGAATCATAAATTTTTGACTCATCATCTGTTGATATAACAGAGACCTTTTTAGCCAAACTTTTTTGTTTTCGTTTACGCATTAAAGCAAAATTTAACGCAATTTTATAAATCCAGGTTGAAAACGAAGATTTACCTTTGAACCGTTTCAAATTTTTGAACGCACTTAACGCTGTTTCTTGTAAAACATCATATGCTTCTTCTTTATCTTGTAAAATCCTGTATGCTAAAGAAAAGATACTATCTTCGTAGCGTTTAATAAGTTTCTCAAACGCTGATATATCACCATTTTTTGCTAAAGTGACTAAAGTATTATCATCTTGATTAGATTTTTTGTTCATGATTTAATAATCTATAAAAAAAATTTGGTAATTATCAATAGTTGAAAAACAATATAAAGGTTTAATAAAAATTTAAATATGGGAGAAATAAAAGAAGGATATAAAATAAAAATTATCTGTGGTGTGATTTACAATTCTTTATGGTGTAAAGAAAAATTTGCTGAAGAAGACAACAAAAATATATCTGAGAAAATTAATAATTTTGTTTTACCTTTTTTTAAACAAGAATTTGCTGTTGAAAAAATAGATTTACAGAGCGAAATAATTAAGTTTGATTTTACTGATTATTACAACGAAGAAATGGGAGAAGAACTATATCGTTATTGGATAAGTTTCTCACCATCTGTTCAAATATATGAAATTTATAAAATTAAAATTTTGTCTAATGAAATCGAAACAAAATATTTTTCTGATGATAAAGGTAACCGCAAGGTCAACCTTGATACAGGATACATTGACGGTTCAAAACTTGTTTTGTTTTCTACTAAAAACTATTCTCATCGAGTATATATTGGCAGAGGTATTTTTGCTGAGGTTACACTTATATATAAACACAAAGAGTTTCATACATTAGATTGGACTTATCCTGACTACAAAACTAAACCTGCAATTGAATTCTTTTCAAAAGTTAGAGAAGTTTATAATAAAGAATATACCAAATAGTATAAGTGAAGCGCACAGTTTTTTATGAAAAAAATTTTTTTGTTTTATATACAAAAAAAATGACAAAAATGTATACCAGACAAAATCATATAAATGAAAAAGTTATAATTCCTTTTTTTCCTAAAACTCGTTGTTGTTAAAATCAAACTATTTCCTACTGTTAACCACTATAATATAAAAAAATATGGATTAGAAATTGTAGCAATACTACCAGATAACACAGTCCCATAAGGTAAAATACCTAAAAAAGAACTATACCGCCTATCATTCCTAACAATGATTTTAATGAATATAGATCAAAAAATTTTTTAAATCCAAAATAAAGAAGAAGAAT
>CAZFSG010000062.1:4702-6385 GCA_964521665.1 uncultured Elusimicrobia bacterium | reverse complement strand
AAGTATTTAAGAACTGCTATAATGGCAAAAATGATTGAATAAAAAAGAAATGTATAATGTTATAAATAACTTTTTGTTGTGTTATACCTATTCTTCTTCAAATGCAAATACTGTAAAGACATAAAGTTCAGTTTTAGGATCCTGCCAAGCATTAGGTGGTAAACCTGCTTTACCCCAACATAACTGAGATAAAAACTCTTCTTTTTTAGGTAGTTGTTCCCACACTTGTGGTAAAAATAAACCACTTCTACCTTCTCTTCTTACTACTACACCATGAACTTTTTCCTTTATATCTTTATGTGAGAACACACGTTTAAGTGGTGAAAGTATAGAGATCTCTATTTTTATATCTTTAAGTTCATCAAGAGTAACTGGGGGGAATCTTGGATCTTCAGTAGCAGCTGCAATTGCCATGTTTATCACTGCTTGATACAACGGATATTGTGGAAATGTTGTCCCGATACAACCACGAAGTTCACCTTTTTTTGTCAAAGTGACAAACACTGCTGATGGTGTTAAAAGTTCTTTGTTATCAGTTTTATATTCTAAAACTTTACCTGTTTTAAGATATTCTTCAATTGTTTTTCTTGCGAGAGACAAAAGTATTTTTTGGTTTTCTAAAGAAATTTTAAATTCTGTTTCTTTCATACTTTTTTGTCCCTCCTTAGTAGAAACACTTTTTACAAACGCTGCTGAAACATATCCTACAACACGGGATTTATCACCATATAATTCAACATCGCCTGAGTTGGCATATTTCAAAACTAAAACTTTATCGCCACCTAAAAGTTTTGTAGCAATTAAAGTAATCCCAACTGCTGTATCACCACAAAATACACAATGTAAGTTTGCAATTTTTGTCCGTTCAAGTTTTGGTAGTTCTTCAAAGTATTTTTTAGGATCATATTTTTTTAGAAGCTCTATTGCTTGGCTATCAATTTTTACTGCATCGTCATATTTTGGATAATGAGACATGTCTGTAGAACATACAATTATAATCTTTCTTTTCGTAGAATAATTCTTTATTGTCTCAGCAATAATAGATGCGATCCTATAAGATTTTTCATAATCAAACCTGCTTACTAATATAGGGACAATTGTGAAATTATTAGAATATACATATTGCAAAAATGGTATTTGTACTTCTAATGAATGTTCAGGTAAATGAGGTGTTTCTTGATCAGAAAACAATTCTTTTTTCTCTAAAAGTATATCAATAAACTTTTTTTCAATCTTTACTTCACCTAACGGTGTCAAAAAACTGTCTTTAGAATACAAAACTGCATTAGAAAGATGAAAATAATGTGATTGACCAATAAGTATAATTATAGGATTATCAAACTTGTATTGAGATAAAAACTTGTATGAATACGCTGCAACTTGTCCTGAAAAAATATATCCTGCATGTGGCGAGATAAGTCCTAAAAGTGTCCCTTCAGGTTGAGGTAAATCTTTTATTTTATCAAAATATGATTTTATTGTGGTTTTTAGTTCAGGAGGTTGTGCTGGATAAAACTGTCCTGCAACTGATGGTTGTCTTGAGAAAGATTCTTTTTGCATTATAAAAAATAATATTATAAAAATAAAAAGTTTAAAACACCAATTTATTTTAAATCTCATAATTTTAACAATTTAGTTATATATAATTTAGAAATGGAGTTCAACATTATAAAAAAATCTATA
>CAZFSG010000062.1:0-4602 GCA_964521665.1 uncultured Elusimicrobia bacterium | reverse complement strand
CAATTTTTGGACATTAAAACAAAAAATATGTTTGGAAGATATAACAAAGATCATGTTGTAGCTACAGGAATGTACGGACGGAAACTCGTTTTTTTAGTAACGAAATAGTGTATAAACATATAGGTGTGGCAAAAAAGTAATTCTTTAGAAAATCTGTATGTAGGTAAATCTTATCACCTCTATTAAGAGGAAAGTGAATGGGAAGCATCCAGGGGGTGGGTAATAAAAACACATCCTTGTTGTCCCCTTTTATTAGAGGGAACACTCTTTACATCCTCTCTTTTAAAGCAAACTAAGGTTTGCAACTACAGTGTGTTATAGATTGTTTTTTGTTGTAAGATACGGAAACATAATAACTTATCTTGCTTGTTTTATTTCAATTTTTACACATTTATATACTCCACAGAAACCTGCAATACCTAAAATTAAATATATTATTGTTAAAAAAGTTTTATGTAACAACAAATCGCCAATACCTAACATTATACCATACACCGCAACCACATCACAAAACCATCCTATAAATCTATGAATACCAATATTATCGTTTTCACAACCAGGTATTTCTTTAGCAATTTTTTCCCAACCAGGACCACCGGGACGAACTTTTTTATAAAATTCTATCAATCGTTCTTTTTCAACAGGCGGTGTTAAAAAAGTTATTGTTAACCATACAAATAAAGATATAGGTATACTATATAACAAACTTATTGGGAACCTAATTTTTGTAAATTTAAATAAAACAAATGTTACTATAAACGCAGCAGTTATCGCTGCAATCTCAATATATGCAGAAACACGCCACCAATACCATCTAAGTAAATATACAACACCAATACCCGCGTTTATTGCTGTTAATAAAAACCATGCACCTGAAATAGAACCCATAAAAAAGTGTCATTCCAGCACCACATAAAGCTATAAACACTGTTACAATAACTGACATTGTAACATAATGTTTTTCAGACGCATTTTTTACAATAAAACGTTTATAAAAATCGTTTATAAGATATCCAGCACCCCAGTTAAGCTGTGTGTCAATTGTTGACATATATGCAGCAACAAATGATGCTAACATTAGTCCTAACAATCCTGATGGGAAATAATCAATCATTAAACGAATAATCCTACTTCAGGGTCAGCAACTTGTCCTGCTTTTGTTCCTATTGCATAGACGAGTTTTCCACTTTCTGGGTCAAGTTTGTAATATACTACAGCAGCTGCAAGACCACATACAACCCAAGGCCAACTACGAAGAATATAATGTGCTATATTTCCCCATAGAAAACCTATTTTTGCATGAAGTTCATTTTTAGCAGCAAGCATACGTTGTGCAAAATATCCACCTCCGTCAGTATTCCCAGTTGACTACCATTGTAAACCTATATAAATAAGGGAAAAACTGAATAGAAGTAACGCAGAATTTATTGGGATAAGTTTTGTCATATCAGTTGCACATTGCACACCATAAATTTCAGAAAGTTTTGATAATATAACATTCATCCCACCTATTTTTGTAACAACAATGACTGCCATAATTATTGCACCAAACATTGCTATTGCAAACTGAAAAAAATCTGTTACCACCACACCCCATAAACCTGCTGATGCTGTATATATAACTGTTGTTATAAAACACAATCCTGTTGCTTGAAGTTTGGGCAAACTTAATGTTTCTGACAAAATTTTTGCCATTGCAAGGTTCACCCATCCCATAACTATACAGTTGTATACAATAGAAAAATACACTGCTCTGAACCCACGTAGGAACGCTGCTTTTTTACCTGAATATCTTAATTCAACCAATTGTGTATCTGTAATAATTTCGGGACGACGCCATAAATGTGAATATAAAAACATTCCTAACATACCACTGAACACACCTGTCCACCAATACCAGTTTCCTGCTATACCCTGGGAAATAACTAATCCTGAAACAGCAAGTGGTGTATCAACAGCGAATGTTGTTGCTACCATTGAAGTTCCTAACAACCACCAAGGTAGGTTTCTACCTGAAACAAAATATGAAGAAACATCATGTGTCGCTTTTTGATAATAACATACCAGCTACTATAGCACCTACAATATACAACCCTACTATTATCCAATCTATTATTTGGTATTGTAGTATCCATTTTTTCCTCCCTATAAATCGAGTTTATTTGGAACTACTGGTTGAAAAAATATACTGTTTATTACTCCCTTTCACTTCAACACATAAAATTTTTTCAGAGATTTTGCTGAGTAAGTGTTTTTGTTTTATTGAATATACTACTCTAACTCTAACTTCAGTTTTTCTACAAACATTTCTAAATCAAACATTTCAGTTTTATCAGAGCCATATTTTCGTACTGAAATTTTATTTTCCTGTTGTTCTTTTTGTCCTATTATAACAACATATGGTATTTTTTGAGAAATTGCAACACGTATTTTGTACTGCAAAGTTGTTTCAGAATCATCAAGTTCTACACGAAACCCATTATTTTGTAGTTGTAATAAAATTTTCTTTGAATAATCTAAAAATTTATCACTTATCGGTAAAATTTTAACTTGTACCGGCGCAAGCCATAAAGGAAATACACCTGCATAGTTTTCTATTAATACAGCAAAAAATCGTTCAAGCGATCCTAACAATGCACGATGTATCATTATCACATATTTATCTTGTCCGTCACCATCCCTATATTTAACATCAAACCTTTGTGGAAGGTTAAAATCAACTTGTATTGTAGAACATTGCCATAACCGACCAATTGCATCTTTTATTTTAAGGTCTATCTTTGGCCCATAAAACACACCTTCACCAGGGTCTATCTCGTACGGCAATCCTTTATTCTCCAATGCAGTTTTTAACGCATTTTCTGCAAGTTCCCAGTTATCAAGATCTCCAATATATTTTTGTGGTCGTGTTGAAAGTTTGATACTATATTCTTTGAAACCAAACTTGTTTAACACTTTAACTACAGTATCTAAAAGATTCATTATTTCTTGTTGAACTTGCTGTGGTGTACAAAAAATATGTGCATCATCTTGTGTAAACCCTCTTACACGCATAAGACCATGTAAAACACCAGAACGTTCATATCTATAAACAGTGCCAAGTTCAAACAATCTTATTGGTAACTCTTTGTATGAATGCAACTTTGATTTATAGATCAACACATGGCCAGGACAGTTCATTGGTTTTATTATATACTTTTGTCCTTCGACATCCATCGGTGAATACATATATTCTGAATAGAAACCTAAATGTCCTGAAATTTCCCATAAAACAGATTTTGCAATATGCGGTGTATATACAATTTGGTATCCGTTTTTTAAATGAAGCTCTCGTAAATATTCTTCAATAATTTTTCTTATAATAGCACCTTTTGGTAACCAAAAAACTAACCCACTACCAAATTCTTCTTCATAAATATCAAAAAGTTCAAGTTCTCTACCAAGTTTTCTATGGTCACGTTTTTTTGCTTCTTCAAGTTGCTGAAGATATTTTTCAAGTTCTTCTTTAGTAAAAAATGCTGTGCCATATATTCTTGTAAGTTGCGGATTTTTTTCATCACCACGCCAATACGCACCTGAAACAGATAACAACTTAAAGTATTTAAGTTCTCCCGTAGAGTTTATATGTGGACCACGACATAAGTCAACAAAATTGTTATGAATATAAATTGAAACTTTATCTTCGTTGATCTCGTTTAACAATTCTAATTTGTAGATTTCGTTTCGTTCTTTAAACATCTTAATTGCTTGTTGTTTATCTATCTCTTGCCGAATAAACTTATAATCTTTCTCTATAATCTGCAGCATCTTTTGTTCAATTTTTGGAAGGTCATCTTCAGTAAGTTTTACAGGTAAGTCAAAATCGTAATAAAACCCGTTTTCTATTGCAGGACCTATACCTAATTTTGTGCCTGGGAATAATTCTACTACAGCAGAAGCTAAAATATGAGCAGCAGAATGTCTTAATGTTTGCAGATCAAACTCTCTTTTGTTTTCCATTTGAAATAATTTTTTTCAATATTTTTTAAACAAAATATAAACCTGGGTGCGACAGGACTCGAACCTGTGACCTCCGCCATGTCAAAGCGGCACTCTAACCAACTGAGCTACGCACCCAGAAATATAGTTGTCTGGTTCGTTAAACTATCACTATTTTACTTCTATTGTTAAATTTTCTACACCTTCTCTTACTATTTTTTTTATTAAATTTACAACTTCGTCTTTTACTTTTGCAACAATAGGTAGCTCTTCACGAGAAAATTTTTGTAATACAAAATCTTTTGGGTCAACACCGGGGGGTAATGGACCTATACCTATTCTCATTCTTGGGATATATTCTGTCTTAAGCCATTCAATAATAGAAGCAAGACCGTTATGTCCACCAGAAGAACCTCTTTGACGTATACGTATTGAACCTAAATTAATAGAAAAATCATCTAATATAACCAAAACTTCCTGTGGTAAAATTTTTTTCTTTTTAATATGTTGCTCCACAGCTAACCCACTAAGATTCATATAAGTAAAAGGTTTTAAAAACTGTATTTCTCTACCACAAATTTTTGTTTTACCTACAGAAAAATCTCTATGGTTAAACAACTTGAA
>CAZFSG010000061.1:0-6458 GCA_964521665.1 uncultured Elusimicrobia bacterium | reverse complement strand
GCAGGACCTATCCCAAGATTAATGAAAGAAATTGATGAAATGATAATTAATAAAAAATATAATTTATTATCTATTAGAAAAAATGATGAACTACTCCCACTTATTCAAAAATTTAATTTAATTATAGATGAACTAATAAAGAAAACTGAGGGATGAAAAAATTGTTTTTATTTATTATATTTTTTGTATTACTCTGTTTGTTTTTAGTATTTTGTAAAAAAATTCTGCTCCTCAATATCCAGGTATGGTATTTGTCCCTGCAGGGGAAGTTATTATTGGCAGTAATGAGTCCTATGCATATGAAGGGCCTAAACAAAAAGTTTATATAAAAGAATTTTTTATAGATAAAACTGAAGTTACAAACAAACAATACAAACGTTTCATAGATGCTACAGGATATCCTCCAACCACCGCATTGGAAAAATGGTTGTTATCCTGAAGGAGAAGATGATTATCCTGTTGTGAATGTTTCGTTAGAATATGCAATGAATTATGCGGCTTGGCTTGGGCACAGAAAAGGTTGCCAACAGAGCTTGAATGGGAAAAAGCAGCCCGAGGTACTGATGGAAGAATTTTCCCTTGGGGAAATTTTTGGGAAACAAATATTGCAAATATAAGTTTTTTTATAATCTTTGGTAAAATAAAACCTGTATGTTCTTATCCACAAGATGTTTCAGTATATGGTTGTTATGACATGGCGGGAAATATCAAAATTTGATTATTATCCTGGCTATATTGGCGAAAAAAAATATTTCAATAAAGATTTATATATGTCCGTGGTTGCTCGTATAAACTGCCAAAGAGTTTTTGTTTAACATATCGTCGTGATGCGTTACTCAAAACAACAAAACTTCCAGATTTAGATTTCCGTTGTGTAAAAGATATAGAAAAAAATAATTACAGAATTATTTAATATTTTTTGCCGCAGAAACTAAATGGTAAAACAACGGGTGTGGAGATAAAAATCGTGATTTAAATTCAGGATGAAATTGTACTGCAATAAAAAACGGATGGTCTTTAAGTTCAATTATTTCAACTAATCTTCCAACAGGATGTTCTCCACTAATTATCAAACCATGTGATTGTAAGAGTTTTCTATATTGATTATTAAACTCATACCTATGTCTATGTCGTTCATAAATTTCTGTAGATTTATATATTTTATATGCAAGCGTATCTTTCTTTATTTTGCAAAGATACGCTCCGAGACGCATTGTCCCACCCTTGTATTTAACCATTTTTTGACTTTCCATAAGGTCAATTACTGGGTGAGGTGTTTTAGGATTAAACTCAGTAGAGTTTGCATCTTTTAGACCACAAACATTTCTTGCAAATTCTATCACAGCACATTGCATACCAAGACATATACCTAAAAACGGAACCTTGTTTTCACGAGCATATTTTACTGCTAAAATTTTACCTTCAATACCACGTTCACCAAATCCACCCGGTACTATTATCCCTTTAACATCTCTAAGATATTTTTCAAAACCATCAATCTCTACATCTACATATCTTATATCAACTTTAACATTATTATGAACACCTGCATGAAACAACGCTTCAAGGATACTTTTATATGCATCTTTAAGTTGAGTATATTTCCCAGCAACTGCTATTGGAATGCTCTCTTCTAAAGATTCGTATTTCTTGACTAAGTTTTCCCATTCGGAAATATCGACCTTCCTTTTTCTTAACTTAAGCTTTTTTAAGATAATAGTATCAAGATGTTGTTGTCTAAGTATAAGAGGAACTTTGTAGACACAACTGCCAACATCCGGTTCCAAAATTACAGAATCAACTTCTACATTGCAAAACAACGATATTTTTTCTTTAATTTCTCTACCCACACTTTTTTCCGTACGACATATAATAATATCAGGTTCTATACCTATCTCACGAAGTTTCATCACACTATGTTGAGTAGGTTTTGTTTTAATTTCTTCTGCTGCTTTAATAAATGGAAGTAATGTTATATGAATGTACAAAACATTTTCTTTACCAACATCTAATCTTATCTGTCTAATTGCTTCTAAAAATGGTAAACTTTCAATATCACCTACAGTACCACCGATCTCTGTTATAACAATATCTTTACCTCGGGCAAGACGATATATACAACTTTTAATTTCGTTTGTCACATGAGGGACAACTTGTACTGTTTTACCGAGATATTCACCATAACGTTCTTTATAAAGAACACGTTCATAAACTTGGCCTTGTGTAACATTATTTTTTTTAGACATATTTTGATTAAGATATCTTTCATAATGACCTAAATCAAGGTCTGTCTCAGCACCGTCTTCTGTAACAAAAACTTCACCATGTTGGTACGGACTCATAGTTCCTGGGTCAACATTTAAGTATGGATCAAATTTTAATACATCAATTTTATATTTATGTGCTTTTAGCAAAAACCCAATTGACGCAGTTGTAATCCCTTTACCCAATGACGAAACCACTCCGCCTGTTATAAAAATAAATTTTGTTTTCATTTTGTTTTAGCCACCGCATAAAAAAATATAGAAAAATATTTTTGCCAAAACTTGTCTGAAGAATTATAAATGTTATCAAAATAAAAATAATCTATCAATAATTCTCTAAGCCGTGTAAATTCCTTAAGATGAATTTTGTTTTTTCATCTTCAATAGTTAAATACAAAAGTTCCAATGCACGTTCAATAGCATTAAACATATTTTCTTTATCTCCTTTGTTTCTATGCAAAATAGCTCTTTCAACTTCACTACCAATATTTGCCATCTGTTCTATAAAAGACAACTCAAACCACCTTCCTTCTGCCAAATTCTTATGCAAAAATTTCATATTATTTAAAAACCAATTTATTAACTACTTCAACAATTTTTTTTCTAACCTCAGAATTTTCAACACCTCTGCTTCTGTTACCAAAAGATGGTCTTAAGTTTATAATAGAGTCAAACTCAACCCAATCTTCATTAGGTCATTACGATATTTCTCAGGATAAAGATTTCTACCCCAAAGATTCTTCTGTTTACTTCCAGAATTTAAAAGGAGCATCTCTTCAACTGCGTGCAATTCACCACCAATCGCCATTATTTCTTTTTCAACATCAACCACTGCTTTTACTAAATTACCGAATGTTTCACTTGCAAGTTTTTTCAATTCTTCAATAGAAATTTTATCATTTATAATTTTCATATGTATCTATTTTTATCTGGTGACATTTTAAACAATAGCCACTGCCCATTTTTTTTACCACATCTTACGCTTTAACAACATTTTTAAAATTTTTCTTTAAATTATTAAAAATAGCATTTCTTGTATCAACTACCAATTTTGCATTATCTACAAGCATTTTATAATCATAACAGGAATGGTCAGTTGCTATAATAATACAATCATACTTTTTTATAACATCTTTATCAATAGAAACTGATTTTTTGTAAAACTTAAACTTACGCATCTTAGGAGTTTCAGGTATGTATGGATCATTGTAGTCAACCTTAGCACCTTTTTTTTCTAAAAGTTCAATAATTTTAAACGATGGCGATTCTCTCGGATCACCAATATCTTTTTTATAAGACAACCCTAAAACTAAAATTTTTGCACCATATATACACTTTTTTCTTTTGTTCAACTCATCCACAACTTTTTCAACTACAAACTCAGGCATACGGATATTAACTTGTCCTGCAAGTTCAATAAAATGTGTAGTAAAATCATATTTTTTTGCAATATATGATAAATAAAATGGATCAACAGGAATACAATTATGCACAAGTATAGAGTAATTCACAACAAAATTGTTATGTGGCTTTACTTCTAAAGAATAAACCTCTTGTTCTTCATTAATTGTTTGCACTTCTTTAATTTTTAAATAAAAGAATTTATCATCTTCAAAATAATTTTTATAGTCAGGTTGTTTTTTAACCTTCAAAAAATAAAGATTTAATTTTCTCTCCTTCTCACCTAAGAAAAAATCTCTGATATTAGATATTTTTTTATACCCAAAAATTTTAAGTAGACCTTTTCTTCTTTCATTAATTATAGGCAAAATATTATTTTCTAACAAAATTGACACAACTTGAGAAAACAAAATTTCTGACGATGTATAATAACATACTTCCAAACTATTGTCATTATACCTATAAATTTTTGAATTTTTAAGATAACTTTTTTTAGTATCTCTTAAATACATTTCAGCATCGCCACGAAAGATTCCTTTTAAAATTTCTTTTCTTATTTCTTTATTGGAAAAATAAAGCCATTCTGGAATTTTCATCTCATAACTATTTGTTCCTGCTTTTAAAACATTCTTAAAGAATAGAGATAAAAGTCTATTTGAAATTTTAAAAGTGATAGAATCAAAATTTTTGTCTTTGTAAATACTATACTTTATACCAAAAGTATCAAGTATTAGCTTCAAATCTTCTATATATTCTTTTTCTTTTGCATTAAAAGTAAATCTTAGTCTCAAACTTTTTTCATCTTCAGTGATACATCCTTCAGCAAGATAATATCCCACTAACCTTGCAAAATTTTTATCAACAATAAGTTTTGCAGGAGTTTCATTTTTTGAACTACCACTACCTGAACATAAAATTAAATCACTTCTTTTTACATTTAATTTGTTTTCTATTTTTAAAAATTCTTCTAAAGGTAAATAATTACTTCTTATCCAATCATACTTTCTTTCATCTGAAATATTTTTGTAAACAATTTCTTTATATGACTTCCACATTTCATTTTTTAATCTTACTCTATAATTTTTTATTAAGTTTGGATAATACCTAACAATCATATCAATTAAATCAAACTCTAACTTAGAATAAACACTTGGCAAACTTTTAGGAATAACAAAATAATCTGTCTCAGGTTTTACATCATTAGCAAACTTGATACAAATCTTATCTTTACTTTTATCAAAAATAAATAATGGGTGTTTATCCGTAACAGTTATTTCAAAACCAAAGTAAGCTTTTAATTTTAAAAGATTGTTAGCAATACGTCTAGAAATAAAATTTATAGATTGTAAACACAACTTATTATTACTTAAATCAAGCCCAACAACCTGCAATTCATCATTAAGTTCTAAAACCTCAGTTGAACCTTCAGAAAAACTGCTTGGAACTTGTCTCTGACTAAAAACTTTACAAACTGAAAATTTATTTATCTTATTTTCAATGTAGTTAAACAACTGTTCAAAAGTAAATAATTTTAATCCTTCTAATGTTTTAACTAAGACTTTTTGATTTTTTTCGAAACAATGTCCACCCCAGCCTGGCCCTGGATAAAACGGCATAAACCCAAACGGTTTTGTTTTGGACGCTTCAATTACTTCCCAAATATCAATCCCCATTTTATCAAAAAGCATCTTTAGTTCATTAACCAAAGCAATATTTACAGCACGAAATGTGTTTTCTAACATCTTTGTTGCCTCAGCAACTTCTGCAGAAGATACAGGCACTACTTTTTTTACAACCTGTGAATAAAAAAGTGTGGCAATCTCTGTTGAAATTTTATCTATACCGCCAACAACTTTTGGTATTGTTTCTGTTGTAAAATCTTTTCTACCTGGATCTTCTCTTTCAGGAGAAAATGCTAAATAAAAATCAACTCCACATTTAAAACCTGTCTTTTCTAAAATTGGTTTTAAAA
Source organism: uncultured Elusimicrobia bacterium (assembly GCA_964521665.1). Classification (GTDB taxonomy): domain Bacteria; phylum Elusimicrobiota; class Endomicrobiia; order DTEH01; family DTEH01; genus JANXDG01. Next base: position 821 of record CAZFSG010000061.1, on the reverse strand, counting down.
CATTACGAGTTGTAGTAGGATAAGTTGTTGATTCTAAAACAACAAGTTGTCCTTTACGAAGATATTTTGCAATTGTCTCAGCAGTGTTTATAACAGAAGACAAATCAGGCTCGTTTGTATCTGTTGTAGGTGTAGGAACACAAATTATTATAACATCACACTTTTTTAACAACGAAAAATCTGATGTTGGAAAAAGATTTTTTGCTTCTTTAATTTTTTCTTCAGGTATATGAGTTATATAACTTTTCTTTTTCTTTAGAAGTTTTATTTTATTTTTATCAATATCAAACCCGTATGTTTTAAACCCTTTGTTTGAAATAAGCATCGCCAAAGGTAACCCTACATACCCAAGACCAATAACACCTACAACCGCTTGTTTGTTTAATATTTTTTGTTTAAGTAAATCTTTCATTTATACCTCCATAAATCAGTACCATATTTGTGATATTTAATAACACTTTATAATTTGGATTAACAACAGACTCCATTACATCGTAGCCGCAACCTTTAGGTTGCGTTTTTCGTTAACGAAATTATACAGACTAAACCCTGCGATTACCAAATACCATTGTATTCGCTGATTTTATATCAGCGTATTACACAAACGCTAATTAAAATTAGTGAATACAAAATTTTAACTATAAGTAAGTAGTAGCCGCAACCTTTAAGTTGCGTAAAATAATAAAAACGCAGGCTAAAGCCTGCGGCTACCAAATAATACACAATTCGCAATTTCCCATAAATAGATAAAATGTTGTTCTGTTTTTTTTCATCTCTTAGTGAAACAAAATGATAGTTCTTCACATTATTTAACAGCTATT
>CAZFSG010000060.1:3483-6717 GCA_964521665.1 uncultured Elusimicrobia bacterium | reverse complement strand
GGTATGTATATATTAGAAGGTATTTTAGGACTTCCTGTTTTTGCGAAAGGTGGTGGGTTGATGTATTTATTTGGACCTACGGGTGGCTATATTATTGGATTTTTAGTTGCAAGTTATGTATGTGGATTACTTTCTGAATATGGGGTTAGTAAGAGTTTTTTAAAAACACTTTTTGTTATGATAATTGGCAACTTATTAATTTATCTTTTTGGGATTATGGGTTTGTTGCCTTATACTAATTTTAATTTTTCAAAAGCAGTGATGTTGGGTGTTACACCTTTTGTTTTAGGAGATATTTTAAAAATTTTTATTCTTGCACTTATTCTTCCAACAGGTTGGAAGTTAATAAAATAAATCTTTTCATCTTTCTTATCTTTTTGTTATGGATAAAATAATAATTCGTGGTGCAAGACAACATAATCTTAAAAATATAAATCTTGAATTACCAAAAAATAAACTTATTGTTATAACTGGTATATCTGGTTCTGGAAAGTCATCTTTAGCTTTTGATACAATCTATGCTGAAGGACAAAGAAGATATGTCGAATCGCTTTCAGCATACGCAAGACAGTTTTTACCTTTGATGGATAAACCCGATGTTGACAAAATTGAAGGATTATCTCCAGCAATTGCTATACAGCAAAAAGCACCATCTCACAACCCACGTTCAACAGTTGGTACTACAACAGAAATTTATGATTATCTACGTCTTTTATATGCAAGAGTGGGAAAAGTTTTTTGTCCAAATTGTGAGAAACATCCACAAATAACTTCTGCTTCAGCACAACAAATTGTTGAAGATATATTAAAATCGTATGAAGGGAATAAAGTTTATATATGTTCACCAATTGTTAGAGGAAGAATTGGGACTTATCAAGAGTTATTAAACAAAATTCTAAAAGATGGTTTTGTTTTTGTTAGAGTTGATGGTAAAATTTATGATTTAGACACAACTCCACCTGAAAAAATTCAACTTGACAGATACAAAAAACATAATATTGAAATTATTGTTGACCAAATAACCGTAAATCTTCAAAACAAAACTCGTATAACAGATTCTGTAGAAATTGCATTAAAAAAATCTAATGGATTAGTTTTGATTTTGATTAAAGAAGGTACAAAGTTTAAAGAAAAAATTTTTTCTGAACATTTTAGTTGTATAACCTGTGGTTATAGTATTCCAAACCTTGAACCAAGAATGTTTTCTTTTAACTCACCGTATGGTGCATGTCCTTCTTGTGACGGTTTAGGACATAAACTTGAAGTTGATCCAGATTTAGTTGTTCCTGACAAAAACTTATCAATATACGAGGGAGCAATAAAACCTTTTGCAGACCCTATTACAACAAGAACACATAGGTGGAAGTCAGCATGGAGAAGTTATTACGAAGAAATACTTGAAGAAGTTGCACAAAGACATAATATTGATCTTTCAAAACCGTTTAATAAACTTACAAAAGAACAACAAAAAGTTATTTTGTATGGTGATGGTATTTTTGAAGGTGTAATCCCAAATTTACAAAGAAGATATAATGAAACAGATTCTGACTTTGTGAAAGAAGAGATTTACAATAAGTATATAAGCCGTGTTGTGTGTCCTGAGTGCAATGGTGCACGGCTTAAAAAAGAAAGTTTGTATGTAAAAATTAAAACAAAAAAAGGTTATTTAAACATTGCTGAATTGTGCTCACATTCAATAAAAGAATTCAAGGAAATTATAAACTCTCTTGAATTAACACCTCAAGAACAAGAGATTGCAAAGCCTGTTTTAAAAGAAATAAACCATAGGACAGAATTTTTATTACAAGTTGGTATTGACTATATTACACTTGATAGAGAAACGTCAACACTTGCTGGTGGTGAAGCACAAAGAATAAATTTAGCAACACAAATTGGAAGCGGGTTAACCGGTGTCCTTTATGTTTTAGATGAACCTACAATAGGTCTTCATTCGAGAGATACTCAGAGGTTAATAAACGCAATGCATTCATTAAGAGATATTGGGAATACTTTGATTGTTGTTGAACATGATGAAGACGTTATAAAATCAGCAGACTGGATTGTAGATTTAGGACCTAAGGCAGGGATTCATGGTGGTGAAGTTGTGATTTCTGCACCGATAAAAGATGTTTTAGATAATAAGTTCCATACAAATAATTCCCTTACTTTAAAATATCTTCGTGGTGAATTAAAAATTCAAATTAATACCCAAAAAAGAAAACCAAAAGATAAATCAATAAAAATTATAGGTGCTCAACAGTATAATCTAAAAAATATAGATGTAGAATTTCCATTAGGACTTTTTATTTGTGTTACAGGTGTATCAGGTTCAGGGAAGTCAACTTTAGTTAATGAGATTTTGTATAAAGCATTAGCAAAAAAATTGTACAATTCAAAAGAAGAACCAGGGAAACACAAAAAAATTTTAGGTGCTGAATATATTGACAAAGTGATAATTGTTGACCAGTCTCCAATCGGTAGAACTCCAAGATCAAACCCAGCAACATATACTGGTGTGTTTAGTTATATTCGTGAACTTTTTGCAGAAACGCCTGAAGCAAAACGTCGTGGATACAAACCAGGAAGATTCTCTTTCAATGTTAAAGGTGGAAGATGTGAAAATTGTCAAGGTGATGGTATGTTGAAAATTGAGATGCAGTTTTTACCTGATGTATATGTAAAATGTGATGTTTGTGGTGGGAAAAGATTTAATGAAGAAACTTTGCAGATAAAATATAAAGATAAAAATATATATGAAGTTTTAGAAATGACTGTTGAAGAAGCATTAGAATTTTTTGGTAATATAAACAAAATAAGAAATATTTTGTCAGTAATAAACGATGTTGGTCTAGGATATATTAAACTTGGACAGCCTGCAACAACTCTATCCGGTGGTGAAGCACAAAGAATAAAGTTAGCAGCAGAACTTTGTCGTAGAGCAACAGGGAAAACACTTTATATTCTCGATGAACCAACAACAGGATTACATTTTTATGATGTTGAAAAATTGTTAAATGTTTTACACAAACTTGTAGATTTAGGTAATACTGTAGTTGTTATAGAACACAATTTAGAAGTTATAAAAACAGCAGACTGGATTATAGATTTAGGTCCTGAAGGAGGAGACGAAGGTGGTTATGTTGTTTATCAAGGTCCATTTGAAGGGTTGTTAAAAGTAAAAAATTCTTATACTGCTCAGTATTTAAAAAGTAAGCTGTGATACAATCACGCAAA
>CAZFSG010000060.1:0-3383 GCA_964521665.1 uncultured Elusimicrobia bacterium | reverse complement strand
TTATGCTACAATATATTTATAAAACAACAAATAAGCAACTTCATGGATGGTATGTTCCTGAGGATAAACCTCGTCGTGAATGTACAGCAGAACGACTACTTATAAATCCTTATAATGGTTGTTCAGTTGGATGTTTTTACTGTTATGCGAGAGCGTTGCCAGGAAATTTTGAGGAGTTTCATAAAGAAAATAAAATTTTTGTTTTTAGTAATTTCCCTGAAGTGGTAGAAGAACAAATTTCTGAACTTTTAGTAGCATCCTGTGGATATTTAAGTCCTGTAACAGATCCGTTTCAAGAAATAGAGAAAAAAGAAAAATTGTCACAAAAAATTATCGAAATTTTTTTAAAATATAACATACCTATAGAGTTTATAACTAAATGTGAAATACCAAAAGATGTAGTAGAACTTTTAAAACCATCGTTTAACGAACCTGAAAATAGTTGTAAGAAACATTGTTTTGGACAAGTATCAATTTTGACTATTAATGAAAATTTAAGAAAGATTTTAGCACCTAACGGAGCAACGACAGATAAACTTTTTGAAAATCTTAGGATTTTAGCAGAAAATAATATATTTGCAGTCTGTCGTATAGATCCCATCTTTCCTTATATAACAGATAAAAAAGATGATTTAAAAGAAATTATTTTGAGAGCAAAAGATAATGGTGCAAAACATATTGTAGCAAGTGTGTTAGATATACCAGTTAAGATTTATGATTTTGTCTTGCAGAATATAAAAAAATATTTTGGTACATCTATTTATTATGATTACAAAAATTTGTATATTGAAAATATTGGCTATATAAACGCAAAACTTGATTACAGGTTAAAAATCTTTGATTATTTAAGAAACCTTTGTGATAAATATGGACTAACTTTTGCATTATGTATGGAATATAAGATTACAGAAAATACTACTTTTGAAGGATTAAACAAAATTTTTATGTCATCTAAAAATTGTGAAGGTATTGATATACCAGTTTATATAAGAAAAACACAAGAGGAAAAATTCTATCCTGCGTACAACTGTGATGGTGCATGTTTAAATTGTGAAAAAGCGCTTTGTGGTATAGAAGATTTACCACAAAAAAAGTCAGGTCCAAAAGGTTTCAAACTTAAAGATTATAAGAATTTTTCAAAAAAACTTATTCAACAGATGTTAGTTTTATGACAAATGTTTTTTTAATAATTTTTGCAGTATGTTTGATAACATTAGTTTTTTTGTTAATTTTATTGATTTTTGTTAAACGTCCAACTGAACAAAAACTTACTGAGTTCGCTACAAAAATTGAACTTTCAACACAAGTAATTAACGAATTTAAAAACTCTCTATCTCAATCTCTTCTTATTTTGCAAAACCATATAAACCAAACTATTAGTCAACTTTCAAATACTGATTCAACTTTAAGAACACAACTTGAACTTTTACGCAACTCGATCAATGAACAGATAGCTTCCACTATAGAAAATTTAAACTTGCAGGTTAAAACTACAACTGAATCAACTACTTCAGGCTTTAAACTTGTGTCACAACAAATTGATGAACGACTTAAAAATACTTCTGAGATATTTTCTCAAATAACACAGATGATAACAAAACTTGACAGTTCTGCAGAACAACTTATAAATAATACTCAAGAACTTTTAAAATCGTTAGGTTCTGTAAAGTTAAGAGGTTCTTTTGGAGAAGAGCTGCTTGAAAAACTTTTATTGGATCTTTTCCCACGAGAATATGTAAAATTTCAGTATCCAGTTAATCCACATAGTAATGAAAAAGTAGATGCAGCAGTTATATACAAAGATAATGTTATACCAATCGATTCAAAATTTAATATTGAAAAATTTTTGCAATACGAGCAAGCAACAACTGATGAAGAAAGAAAAAAATATGAAAAACAACTATTGGATTCTATAATACAACAGATTGATAGTATTTCAGAAAAATATGTATTGCCACAATATGGTAGCGAATATGCTTTAATGTATATTCCTTCTGAAGCTATGTTTTTAAAAATAATGAATCTTAGAATAAAAGATGAAAGTGTTATAAAATACGCAGCAAAAAAACATGTTATAATTTCATCTCCTCAAACGTTACTACCATATCTACAACTTATTGTTACAGGATTAAAAACAGAACAAATTTCAAAAAACATATCACTCTTTATGGAACAATTACATGCGTTGTTAAACAGCTTGGAAAAATTCAAAGAAAGTTTTACTATTGTAGGTAAACATATAAAAAATGCTTATGAAAGATATATTGATACAGAAAAAGAACTTGCTATGTTAGACACTCAACTTAAAAGTGTAGCAAGTATTGAAGTAAGTGCAGAATTACAACAATTGCCTGAAAAAACAAAAAAATGAATTTTGATATTGTTTTTAAAAATAAAAAGCAATTTATACCATATATCACTTGTGGGTTTCCTACAAAACATGATACTATTGATATTATAAATTTTTTTTTAGATAAAGGTATTGAAATTATAGAAATAGGTATTCCCTTTTCAGACCCAGTAGCAGATGGGCCTACTATACAATATTCATCCTTTATTGCATTAAAAAATGGGATAAATATAGAGGATGTTTTTGAAGTTGTTGAAGAAACTTTTAAATATAAAAACTATTATCCTGTTTTAATGACATATTTAAATCCCGCAATAATATATGGGATTGAAAAATTTTTTAAGAAAGCTGAGAGTTGTGGTGTGAAAGGTATTATTTTTGCTGATTGTATTGCTGAAGAAGTGGATGATATTTTTATAATTTCCAAAAAATATCATATTGATACAATTTTGCTTTTGTCTCCAACTACATCGTATGAAAGAAGGAAGCTTATTTATAACAAGTCAACAGGGTTCATCTATGTAGTAACACTTACAGGAACTACAGGAGAAAGAAAAAAGTTACCAGAATATTTTTATAATTTTATTAAAAAAATAAGGAAAGAAACTGATAAACCCTTATGTGCAGGATTTGGTTTATCAAAAGTTTCACAAGTTTTACCTGTTGTTGATTATGTTGACGGATTTATTGTTGGTTCTAAAATAATAAACATAATAAGGCAACAAGAAAGTAAAAAACAGATTTTTAAAAATTTAGAAAAATTTGTTGAAGAATTTGTAGATATTATTTCAAACGCAACCTAAAGGTTGGGACTACTGGTAGATTGTGGATTGTGTTTTATTTGTACTCGCAGACTTTAGTGTGCGTAGATTATTGTAGTTGCAGACCTTGGTTTGCTAAAAATGTGATTTGTCCTGAATGTAAAAGTGCGGGTGAAATTACAAGAAATGCAACAACATAGTTGTTGTAATCCAAAATTTTTTTTAGTTATTTTGGAGTGCAATAACCGTGTTATTGCTAAAAAATGCAACAA
>CAZFSG010000059.1:0-6810 GCA_964521665.1 uncultured Elusimicrobia bacterium | reverse complement strand
AAGTTTTCTATCACAAAAGAAGATTTAGTGATAGGTATCAACTTAGGCGGAGGTGATAAATGGCAAAAAAAAGAATATCCTGTTAAACAAACAATAGAACTTATTAAGTTAATTGCTCAAAGTTCAAAGTTAAAACTCAAAAGTAAAGGTAATTTAAAAATTTTGTTATTTGGTGGAGAAAAAGAAGAAGATAGAAATAAAAAAATAATTTCTTTAGTTAACAATCCATTACTTATTGATACAGGATGTAAAAATACTTTACGAGAATTTTTTTCTTTAATAAACCTTTGTGATATTTTAATAACTTCGGACACTCTTGCACTACATGTTGCGTTAGCATTAAACAAAAAAGTTGTTGTTTTGTTCGGACCTACATCTTCTACAGAGATTGAGTTGTATAATTTAGGCAAAAAAATTGTCTCACCAATTAAGTGTGTTGTATGTTATAAAAGAGTTTGTAATAAAAAACCAGATTGTATGCAATTGATTTCACCAAAAATGATTTATAATTCAGTCTTGAAATTAGTTTAAATTTAATATAATAAAACACATATGTGTGGAATATTTGGAATTTATAATCATAAAGATGCTTCAGAATTAACCTATCTTGGACTGTATTCTTTACAACATCGTGGACAAGAAGCTGCTGGCATTGTTTCTTCTGACGGAGAACGGTTCTTATCAAAAATAGGTCAAGGTGAAGTTCAAGAAGTATTCTCTAAGGAAGATCTTGACAAACTTAATGGTAAGTTAGCAATAGGTCATACAAGATATTCAACTTTTGGTGCTTCAGATATAAAAAATGCACAACCTATCATAGTAAAATGTTCAAAAGGCAATCTTGCGTTAGTACATAATGGCAATTTGGTAAATGCAAAATATTTAAGGAAAAAACTTGAATCACAAGGTGCTATATTCCAAACTACAACAGATTCTGAAGTTATACTACATTTAATCTCACATGCTAAAGAGAAAAATCTTGTTGACGTATTAAAAAAAGTTTTATTACAACTAAAAGGTGCGTATTCTTTAATTCTTATGACACCAACAACTATGTATGCTATTAGAGATCCTAATGGGTTTAGACCTTTAGTTATAGGAAGAATAAAAAATGGATTTGTTATTTCTTCAGAAACTTGTGCTTTAGATATTATTTCTGCAGAGTTTATTCGTGAAGTGGAACCTGGTGAGATAATTGAATTTAAAGATGGGAAAATGAAAAGTTACAAATTTGCTCAACATACAAAAAAAACTTTTTGTATATTTGAATTTATATATTTTTCACGGCCTGATAGCATAATTGAAGGAAAATCTGTCCATCAAGTGCGTATTCAACTTGGTAAAAATTTATATAGAGAATGCCCGACCGAAGCTGATATAGTGTTTTCAGTACCTGATTCTGCAAATTCAGCTGCGTTAGGATATTCACAAGAAAGTGGGATACCGTTTGAATACGGCTTCATAAGAAATCATTATATTGGAAGAACTTTTATTCAACCGAGACAAAAAATAAGAGATTTTTCTGCAAAAATTAAGTATAACACAATAAAGGATGTTATAAACAACAAACGTGTAGTAGTTGTAGACGATTCTATAGTTCGTGGAACAACTTCAAAAAAATTAATCACAATGTTAAAAAATTCAGGTGCAAAAGAGATACATCTAAGGATTTCATCAAGTCCTATAATATCACCTTGTGTCTATGGTATTGATACACCAACAAAAAAAGAACTTATTGCTGCAAATTATTCTATAAAAGAAATAAAAAAGTTTTTAGGTGTTACTTCATTGTATTATCTTTCTATAGATGGTATGGTGTCTGCAACAGGATTAAAAAAAGAATGTTTTTGTTTAGCATGTTTTAACAATAATTATCCAATAAAATAATTTTATGAGAAAAAAGACTGTTTCTGAAATTTTAGTAGAACATTTTGGTTTCTCAAAAGCAGAAGTTGATAAAATTAAAAAAGAAGCTGACCAAGCTGGGATATTGATACATCAATATGTTGTTGACAAAAAATTAGTTGATAAACATAAATTGTTAAAAGTTTTGGGTGAAGAATGGAGTGTTAAAGTTGTTGATTTAGATATGATAGAGATTGATCCAGACCTTGCAAAAATTCTTCCTCCACAAACATGTAAACGACATAAACTTGTTCCATTTAGTAAAGAAGAAGAAATGTTATTTATTGCAATGGCTGACACAAGAGATCTTTTTGCTATTGAAGATATTGAGTTTAGGACAGGGCTCAAAGTTGTTCCATATTTAGCTTTACCTAATGATATAAGAGATAAGATTGAACAGTTGTATGCACAAGAAATTGAGTTATACAGTGAATCTGGAGAAGTTTCAGAAGAATCAATACAACATCTAAAGGTTTCTCGTGAAGAAATTACTGAAGATGCACAAGAACTTACTCAAGAACTGCTTGCAAGTTTAGATATTTCTGATGAAGTATTAATTGAACAACAAAAAAGAGAAGAAGAAGTTGCTGATATTATGCAGGTAAGTCCTGATGCACCTGAAGTTGAGAAACTTGTTAACGCTATCATTCTTGAAGCAGTGAGGTTAAAAGCTTCTGATATACATATAGAACCGTTTGAGAAAAAGATTGTCGTTAGATACAGGGTAGATGGTCTTTTAAGAAAAGCGTCGTTTAAAATACCTATGGTGTACAAAAATGCTCTTATATCAAAAATAAAGATAATGTGTAATATGAACATAGTTGAACGAAGAGTGCCACAAGATGGTAGGTTGCGAGTAAGAGCAAAAGGATTACCTTTAGAATTCAGGGTTAATATTGTTCCAACAATATATGGTGAAAGTGTAGTTATGCGTATGTTAGAGAGGTCTGCTTCAGGATTATCTTTAGAACAACTTGGTTTCTTACCAGATACTTTAGAAAAATTTTTAGAACTTTTGAACCGTCCTTATGGATTGATACTTGTTTGTGGACCTACAGGGTCAGGTAAATCGTTCACATTAACTGCTGCGTTACAAAAAGTTAGAGACCCTACTGAAAAAGTTATTACTGCTGAAAATCCAGTTGAATACGAACTTGACGGTGTTGTACAGGTACCAGTGAATCCTGACCTTAAAATGGGGGATAAGAAATTTGATTTTGCAGCTGCGTTACGTGCATTCCTACGACAAGATCCGGATGTAATAATGGTAGGTGAAATAAGAGATCAAGAAACAGCACAGGTTGCAATGGAAGCAGCACTTACAGGACATTTAGTGTTGTCCACTATACATACAAACGATGCACCATCTGCTGTAGCACGACTTTATGAAATGGGTGTACCAACATATCTTATAGCAAACACTTTAGAAGGTGTCCTTGCTCAAAGGTTAGTACGTACATTATGTAGTGACTGTAAACAGCCTGATACTTCACCATCTGAAGAGTTAATAAAAGCACTTAATGAATACAAAATAGATTATTCTTCAGCAACTTTTATGAAACCTCTTGGTTGTAGAAAATGTGGTAATACAGGAATGCAAGGTAGAACCGCTATATTTGAACTACTTGTAATGAACGACGAAATCAGAGAAATTTGTCTTAAAGATGTATCCGCAAGCAAAATAAGAGATGCTGCAATAAAAAATGGTATGAGAACACTACTAGCAGACGGTTTAATAAAAGTTACTAAAGGTATTACAACATATACTGAAATACTTGCTGTATGCCAAAGATAATAAATCCATAATACTGGAGGGTAAGAATGCCGTCTATTGATAAACTCGAAGAACTTTTTGAAATTTTAAAAAATTTATCTTCTACATTAGACCTGGACACGTTATTAAAACGTATAGGTGATGCAGCAGAACGATTAACAAATTCTGAAGCAAGTTCTATAATGCTTATTGATGAAGATAAACAACATTTGTATTTTAAAACTGCTGGTGGCGAGAAAGGTTATGCTGTGAAAAAAATTAAAATAAAACTTGGTGAAGGTATTGCAGGTAATGTTGCATTAACTAAACAATCAGAAATTATAAACGATGTGTCAAAAGATCCGCGTTTCACTGGTAAAGTTGACCAGCAGAGCGGTTTCCAAACAAGATCTATTCTTGCAGTGCCTATAATAATTAATACAACAGATGGTGGAGATGAAGTTATTGGTGTTATAGAAGCGGTTAATAAAAAAGATCCGACTGGGTTCACTGAAGAAGATAAAAAATTATTAGAAAGTTTAGCAGGAGTTGCTGCCGTAAGTATACTTAATGCAAAATTTTCTGAAGACCAACGTAATTTTTTTACTAATGTAACAGAACTTATTGTTTCAGCAATTGAAACTATAAGACCAAAATATAGAGAAAGATACTGGAAAATGACACAAATGGCAACACTTGTTGCTAAAATGTTAGGTATACAACCACGTTCTGAAGAATATAGAAATATTTATTTTGGGACATTATTACATGATATTGGATATTTATCATCCAAACTTAAATTTGAGATGGATAACGCTGATGTGTTTGAAAGAACAAAAGTCGAACAATCACATGTTATAATAGGAGCAGAAATTGTAAGCAAGATAAGTTTGTTGAAAAATATTGCACCTATTATAAAACATCATCATGAAAATTTTGATGGTAGTGGTTACCCTGACGGATTAAAAGACGAAGAAATACCTTTAGGTGCAAGAATTGTTTCTGTAGTTGAATATGTGGAAGAATTAAAAATTAAAAATATGCAAACAGAACAAATAATACAATTTCTTACACAATACAGTGGCTCAAAATTTGATCCTAAGATAACAGAAATTGTAAAAGAAATCCTTATTACTATGGGGCAGTAGTTCAGTTGGGAGAACATCCCGTTCGCAACGGGAAGGTCACGGGTTCAAATCCCGTCTGCTCCAGGTTATTATGAAAACAAACAATTTTTTTCTTAAAACATACAGAAGATATAATATTGTTTTTGTCAAAGGTGATGGAAAATATCTGTATGATGATAAAGGTAAAAAATATTTAGATTTTTTTTCAGGGCTCAGTGTGTGTAATCTTGGATATAGAGATAAAAAATTAGTTAACGCTTTAATACATCAAACCAAACTTTTATGGCATTGTTCAAACTTATTCTATTCTTTACCTCAGCAAGAACTTGCAAAACTACTTATAAAAAAAACTTTTCCTGCAAAAGTTTTTTTCTCAAATTCTGGCGCTGAAGCTAACGAATGTGCTATAAAACTTGTTCGCAAATATGGTAAAAAAACTAATAGATATGAGATCATAACATTTGAAAATTCTTTTCATGGTAGAACAATAGCAACTCTTACCGCTACAGGACAAAAAAAAGTTCAAAAAGGGTTTGAGCCATTATTGGAAGGATTTAAATATGCAAAATATAATGACATAAATTCTGTTAAAAAATTAGTTAATAAAAATACTATTGCAATAATGATTGAACCTATACAAGGTGAAGGAGGAGTTATACCTGCAGAACAAAAGTTTTTAGAAGAAATAAGAAGATTATGTGACGAAAAAAATATAATTTTAGTTTTTGATGAAATACAAACAGGATTCGGTAGAACAGGTGAACTTTTTGCATATCAGTACTACAAAGTTAAACCAGATATTATAACATTAGCAAAAAGTGTTGCAAACGGAATACCTTTAGGAGTAACTATTGTAGATAAAAAATACGCAGATGTCTTTGATTATGGAGACCATGGGTCAACATTTGGTGGTAACTTACTTGCTTGTGCTGTTGCAAAAGAAGTAATTAAAAAAATAAATGATAAATTATTATCTAATGTTAAAAATATTGGTAAGTATTTCTATAATAAACTCCTTGAATTAAAAAATAAATATAAATTTATAACTTCAGTACGTGGAGTAGGACTTATGTTAGGTATGGAACTGGATTTTCCATGTAGAAATGTGGTTGAACGATGTTTACAAAACGGTCTAATAATAAATGTAACACAAGAAAAAGTTTTAAGGTTTTTACCACCACTTATAATTGAAAAATCGGATGTTGACAAAGCAGTAAAAATTTTAGATAAAGTATTATATGATGTATCTAAAAGATGATAAATCAAATGTAGAAATAATGAATTTTATTGTTAATGAGTTTGGAACAAATTGTTATGTATATAAAGACGATATGTCTAATAATGCTATAATAATAGATCCTGGTGGTAATGTAGAACAAATATTAAATTTAGTTCAACAAAGAGAGCTTAAGATAGAAAGTATTGTGATTACTCATGGACATTATGACCATATAAAAGGATTAGGAGAGTTAGTAAAATTGTTGCCAAATATAGAAGTTGTAGTTTATGAAGATGAGTTAAGTTTAATACTTGATGATGAAGAAAATTTATCTGTTTTGTTATCAGATAATTTAGCAAAACACTTGCAAACTATTAGTATTAACTGGTTAAAAGTTAAAGATGGTGATGAACTTTTTTGTGGAACAAAAAAAATTAAAGTTATCCATACACCTGGACATACACTTGGTAGTATGTGTCTGTATATAGAAGAAAAGAATTTTTTGTTTACTGGTGATACTTTATTTTGTGGTTCTGTTGGAAGGACAGATTTTCCTACCGGAAGTATTGATATGTTGGATGAATCAATACAAAAAATTTTTTCTTTACCATTGAATACAAAATTTTTCCCAGGACATGGTACCCACTGTATTTTAGAAAAAGAAATTAATCATAATGTGTTTGTAAAAATCACAAAATAGGTAGCCGCAGGCTTTAGCCTGCGTTTCTAACGCAACCTAAAGGTTGCGGCTACCATGGATTGTGATCTGTTATCCACGCAAATTATAGAGTTGTTCATAAATATCA
>CAZFSG010000058.1:0-6851 GCA_964521665.1 uncultured Elusimicrobia bacterium | reverse complement strand
TTTTAATCTCTTACGCTTTCACATTCAGGACAAACAATCTTTTTAGCAAACCAAGATTTGCTACTACAAAATAAATAAAAAATGTAGCTGCAAAATTTGCTTTGCTTTATTTTAACAGACCAAGGTCTGCTACTACAAATAATATACGCAGGCTAAAGCTTGTAACTGCAAATAATTTAAATTTAACTTTTGCACTACAACAATCATGTTGTTGTATTTTTGCTGCCAAATTATTATTTTTTTGTATTTCAAAGAACACTGTTTTTAGTTAACAGAACCCATAGAAAAATAGAATTTTTATATATTTTTTTACAAATTCATTGTGAAACGTTCGCCTAAATATACTCTTCTTGCTGTTTCATCATTTATAAGTTGTTGTGCATTACCTTGGATAAGAATGTCACCTTTGTATATAATATATGCACGATCTACAATTTGTAATGTTTCTCTTACATTATGATCCGTTAAAAGTATCCCAATGCCTAACTCCTTAAGCTTAATTATAACATTTTGTAATTCTTCGATAGTTTTTGGATCAATACCAACAAAAGGTTCATCTAACAACAGATATTTTGGTCTACATATTAACACACGAGCAATCTCGCATCTGCGTTTTTCACCACCAGACAATGTATACGCTTTTTGCTTTCTTAAATGTTGTAAATGAAATTCTTCTAATTTTTGTTCAACAATATTTTTTTGTTCTTTTTTATTTTTGTAAAAAATTTCTGCTGCTACATAAAGATTTTCTTCTACAGTAAGTTTTCTAAAAATTGAGGGTTCTTGAGACAAATATCCAATACCTTCTCTTACTCTTAGATATACGGGAAGATTTGTGACATCTTTACCATCAACATAAACTTTACCAGAATTGATTTTTATTATACCAAGGATAGAATAAAACATAGTTGTCTTACCAGCACCATTAGGTCCTAAAAGACCAACTATCTCTTTAGGATTTATTTCTATTGTTAAATTATTTAATACACATTTATCACCATAAAATTTTGTTATATCTTTTGCTATAATACTCATTTTTCTTTCAAAATAATAATTCCACATTACCTTTTAATACTATTTTATTATCTTTAACATTAACAATAGCAGTATCTGCTTGACAATATTTTATTTTCCATTCTTCTTTTAAGAACTCACACTTAAGTTGCTTTTTTGTTTCAGCTTCACTATTGATTCTTAATATATTATCATTAGAATCATATTCTGCTACCCAACAAATTATTTTATTTCCTTCAAGATCAATTTCAACATCTTCCTCAGCTAGCATATATTTTTTATTTAGGTCTACAACAAACTTTTTACTTCTTAAATTAGCTTGTTCAAACAACATTTTTTGTTTCTCACCATAAACTTTATATATAGATGAAACATCTTGATAAAATTTTAATAATTTTTGGCCAGTGGTATATTCTAAATAGGAACTTTTAACTTCTATATATTCTGTAGTTGATGTGTAGATAAAGAAAATATTTGATTCGCAACTAAGTTTCCCATTTTTTTCATCATATATTGCTTTATCACAAGTTATGCTTCCATTAATAAAATATACCTTTACATTTCCATGAAAGTTTACTACATTATTTTTTCTATCAAATTCTGTATAGTCCGAAACAATTTTTTTAATTTCTTTATTATTTTCTGCTGTTATAATATTATAAAGCAAAAACAACATACAAACTTTTATAATTTTATTCTGTCGTAATAACATTTTTGTATATTCTTATAGTTTGGAAACCATCAAAAGTTTCAAATCCTATTCCTTTAATCACACTGTTGTCTTTATATATTTCAATTTCTTTCTCAGAAAAGATTTTGTTTTCTTTATATTTATAATTTATATCATATGTAATTATTTTTTCTTTTTCAATGGTAGTAATTACATTTTTACCTAAAAAAAATACCTCTTCTGATATAACATCATATTTGGCAATTTCAAACTTCAAATTTGCTACTCGTATTTTTTTATCATAAACTTCAGCATCGCCATTATACACAATAAGAATTTTATTTTTATCATCTAAAACAGCTTTATCTGCTTTAATTTTAAATACTTCTTTTCCATTTGTTGTTTTTATCATAGTAAACTTAGATATGGTAGGTAAATCGATGATAGGATCATTCTGTTTTTTATTATTTTGTTTATCAATAGTTTTAATACAACTAAGAAATAAACTGATTAAAAAAATCATTATACATTTTTTCATTTTTCTATATAAAACAAAACTCTGCAACTACAATAATAACTCACATATTCCAA
Organism: uncultured Elusimicrobia bacterium; assembly: GCA_964521665.1. GTDB lineage: Bacteria > Elusimicrobiota > Endomicrobiia > DTEH01 > DTEH01 > JANXDG01. The sequence continues at coordinate 4,576 of CAZFSG010000058.1, read as the reverse complement.
CGGTTGTGCATCCATACCCATTGTTCTGGATATGACAAAATATATTTTGATAAAACATTGTTTATATATTTTGCACACTCTATTGTATTTTCGTAATATTTTTTTTCAATCGATATTATTTTTATTTTATATTTTTTATCTTTATTTCTATAAATAACTCCTATAACTGCTGGTATTTGATATTTTATCATTAATTCTATAAAACTTACAGGTGTTAATGCAGGTTTACCTAAAAATTCTATATTTATATTTTTAACATTCTTAATATTTTGGTCAACAAGTACACCTATAACATATTTGTTTTTTAATGCAAACAACAAGTTTTTGATAGTATTTTTTTGTTGTCTACTTACAACAATCTCGCCTGTGTTAGTTCTAATTCTTTCAATTATATCATTAATTTTTTTTATATAAAACTCTCTTGCTATAACAGCCAAAGGAAACCCTTCCTGTGCTAAAACACCACCTAATAATTCCCAGTTACTAAAATGTGCAGAATAAATTATAACACCTTTATTTTGTTGATACAATGACCACAAAATTTCTTTATCTTGTTTTGGAAAATCTACAATTTTTTTATAAAAAAACTTTATTCGTGGTAATAAAAAAAATTCAGTAAAATTTTGTCCTAAACTTTGATAACATCTTTTTGCAAGAACAATAATCTGTTTATAATTATAATTTTCAAACACATATTTTATATTTTTAAACACAAGATATTTATACCGAAAATCAAAAATATAAAAAATTTGTCCTAACAACTTCCCTAAGATGACATTAAACCACCATGGTGTTTTACTAAAAATTATATAAAAAACTTTTATTATGATAACAAACAAAAAATTTCTTATGTTTTTCAACATTTATATTTAAAAAGATGAGATATTTTTAATTGTTTTTAAATACCTTCGTTTAGAATATCACGTTCGTCAATAATACCAATAACTTTATAATTTTCATCTACTACGGGAAGATTATCACAATTATATTTTTTCATTAATTCTTTTGCGTGAATAACAAGTTCGTCAGGGAAAACAACTTTAGGATTTTTTGTCATAAAATTTTTTATCTCACAATTTAACAAATTTTGCACTTTTTGTGAATATCTACGTAAATCACCATCAGTAAAATACCCGATAAGTTTGCCTTTTTTATCAACAACAGTTGTAGCACCTAATTTTGTTGATGTCATAACAATCAATGCATCTTTGATTTTTGTTTGTGGTAATACTTTAGGTACTAATTTTCCTTTTCGCATAATATCTTTTACTTTAAGTGTGAGTTGTTTACCTAAACTCCCTGCAGGATGTACCCGAGCAAAATCTTCTTTTTTGAATCCTTTCATTATTGCTACTGTAATACCCAATGCATCACCTACAGCTAACATTGCAGTAGTTGATGATGTTGGTACAATATTATATGGACAAGCTTCTTTTTCAACTTTTGTTATAATAACAACATCAGCAAGTTTACCTAATTTAGACAATTTATTTTTAGTAATAGCAATAATTTTTATTCCAAGATTTTTCAATACAGGCAAAACTTTTTTAATTTCTTCAGTTTCACCTGAATATGAAAGTATCAACACAACATCTTCTTTTCTTATGAGGCCTAAGTCGCCATGAAGTAGTTCTACTGGATGAAGAAATACTGATGGGATGTTTAAAGATGAGAATGTAGCAGCAATTTTTCTACCAATAAGTCCAGATTTACCTATTCCTAAGACAATTATTTTACCTACACAATTTAAAATAGTTTCTACAGCAGCAACAAACTGTTCATTTATATATTTTTTTTGTAAAAGTAGTTGTTTTGCTTCAGTTGTTAGGACATTTTTTGCTAATTTTATAATTTTTGCTTTATCTTTTTGTATCATTTTTTCTGCAACCACGGTGTTATCTCTGGAGGTAACTGTCGCATATATGGTTTTAATAAGTGGTTTAATAAAAAAAATATCAAAATCAGACATATATATATTATTGCTAACACTCTTATATGCCATATTAAACTTGGTTTCCATAAGGGTTCAACAGTTAACGGTTTTCCACATTTTTTACAAGTTTTACTATCAGGTTTGTTTACAAAACCACAATACTGACATTTCATATTTTTCTCCTCTATTTATCTAAAAAATTTAAAATTTCAAAAAGTATCATCTATTTTTTGTATTTAATAATAGATTATATGCTTCAGTTGCAATAATAAGTTCTTCATTCGTAGGAATACAAAAAATTTTAACTTTTGAATCTGCACAACTTATCTCTTTTTCTATACCTACTGCAGAATTATTTTTTTCACTATCTATTTTCACTCCTAAAAACGACAACCCTTTACACACCTCTTCTCGGACTAACGGTGCGTTTTCACCAATACCTGCTGTAAAAGATATTGCGTCAACACCGTCCATTGCAGCTGCGTACGCACCAATATATTTTCGCAATGTATAAGTAAAAATTTCAAACGCAAGTTTTGCTCTTTGAGAACCTTTTTGCATTTCTTCTATTATTTCTCTCATATCATTACTGATTCCTGAAATACCTAAAAGTCCGCTCTGCCTATTTAAAATGGTATGCATATCATGAAGTGAAATATTTTCTCTTGCCATAATTTGTAAAACAATTGCTGGGTCAATACTACCACATCTTGTTCCCATAACAAGGCCTTCTAACGGTGTAAACCCCATTGATGTATCAACAGATTTACCAAACTTTACTGCGCAAACGCTTGCACCATTGCCTAAATGACAAGTTACAATTTTTAATTTTTCTATAGGTAAATTCATAAGTTCAGCAGTTCTATTTGATACATACCGATGCGAAGTTCCATGGAAACCATATCGTCTTATTCCGTATTCTTTGTAATAATTAAACGGTAGTGGATAAATATATGCATATGGAGGTAATGTAGAATGGAACGCTGTATCAAACACAGCAATATGTGAAATGTTAGGTAAAATTTCTTCTGCTTCTTCAATACCACGAAGATTATGTGGGTTATGTAGTGGCGCAAACGATATACATTCTCTAATTTTTTGTTTTACTTCATTCGTTATTATAACAGATTGTGAGAAAAACTCTCCTCCATGAACAACTCTGTGTCCTACTGCTTCTATTTCTGACTTTGAACTTATCACACCATATTTTTTGTCAGTAAGAAATTTAATTATAATATCACCGACTATAGTTGTAACCTTTACATCTTCAAAAATTTCAACTATTTTTTCTTTATCTTTTGCATAATATGTAAGCATCCATTGTTCTATCCCAGGATGTTCAACTAACCCTTTTGCTAAAAATTCTTTTTTTTGTTCTGTTATATCAAAAAGTTGAAATTTTACTGTAGAACTGCCATAGTTCAAAACTAATATCTTCATATAAAATTTCCTTTCTTTTAAAAAAGTTTAAATAAATCTATTTTCGTTTTTTATATGCTTCAAGAAAAGAATCACAATAAAGTTGTTTCCCTAATAATAATTCAGCAGTAATTATTGCATCAACAAGATCTTTATCTAACGGATTCAAAATAGCGCTGTCAAGACCGCTATGTATTGCTAAAACAACATAAGTACGGTCTATTAAACTTCTGAATTGTGTCCCTTGGGAAACATTTGAAAGTCCCAACAAAGTTTTTGGTGGTGGATCTGAGACAATTTTTATCTGTTGTATAACTTCAAGCACTGCTACTGCATTTTGTTGTGCAACATTAACTGGAAGAATCACAGGGTCAATATACAAATTTGTAAGGTCGTACTCATATTCTAAACATTTTGACACAATGTTTGTTACAAGTTCCATTTTACCGACGGTATCCTGTGGAACTCCATGTTTTGATATTGTCAAAGCGATAAGTTTTGCATTATATTTTTTTGCCATAGGGATATAAACATCTAGTTTTTCGTTATCAGCATGAGTAGAGTTTATGAAACTTCCTTCGCCAGCAAGTTTTATACCTTCTTCCATAATATCAGGTTTTGTTGTATCAATTGCTAAAGGAGCATTAGTAACTTCGCGGATTGTCTTAATCAACCATTTTATATCTTCCAAAGGATTAACAGATTCAGGACCAACATTAACATCTAACGCGTCAGCACCTGCTTCAAGTTGTTGAATAGCAAGATCCTTTATAAATTCAGCATTACGCTCTTTTATTGCTTGGTTTACTTTTTTAAACATACCATTTATTTTTTCACCTATTATATACATTGTTTTTTACCTCCAAAAAAGTCAAGTAAAATAATAAAACGCAGACTAAAGCCTGCGACTACCATGTTATAAATTCGCGATACGAAATCTAGCAGTAATCCCACTCTTCAGGGTACGTAAAATAATAAAGCACAGACTAAAGTCCGCGGCTACAAATAATACATAATCTGCAATCTATTACCATATTGTATTCGCTGATTTTACATCAGCGATTTACACTAGCGCTAATTAAAATTAGCGCATACAAAATTTTTTGGACTGCAATAACCATGTTATTGCAATTATTACGCAGGATGAAGCCTGCGGCTACCAAAAAATTAAACTTACCTTTGGACTGCAACAACCGTGTTGTTGCATTTCTTTTGTAATTTCAC
>CAZFSG010000057.1:0-6857 GCA_964521665.1 uncultured Elusimicrobia bacterium | reverse complement strand
AGTAGTCTATATTTAGCAATTTCTACATATTCTTTAACTATTTCAAAACATATAAAATTCCGACGAAGTTTTTTTGCACAATATCCGACTGTTCCTGACCCAGCGAACGGATCTAAAATAATATCCCCTTCGTCAGAAGAATAAAGTATCATTTTTTCTACTAATTTTTCAGGCAATCTTGTTGGTGTTTTAACTCTGTTTGGACAATAATCTCTATTTATTATCCATACATCTTCAGGATATTTATCAATTTTGTTAAATTTATAATTTTTAATATTTTTAACACAAAATAAAATATGATAATGACTTGTTACAAATTTCTTTTTTGTATAAACGCCAAACTGATATTTCCAAATTATGTGGTTAATAATATGAAAATTAACATCATAAACTGCATTAAGTATATCTCTTAAATTTGTCCAACCAGAAACAACATACATACTTCCGTTCTCTTTTAATACCCTATGACATTCTTTAAGCCATTTTAATGAAAAATCATAATAATTTTCTTTTTTAACTTCTTTATATCCTGCTATAACATTTGAAGATTTACGATTGTAAAACCCCAGGTTTTCTTTGAAATCAATACCAAAAGGTGGATCTGTAATAACCAAATCTATACTTTTTGCTGGCAACTGAGTAAGTAATGTAAGAGCATCGCCACAATAAAATTCGTTTATAGAAAACGGACCTACGGATGTGGTATATCTTAATTGTGTTTCTTTAACATTTGTTTTTTTCATTCTTTTATGAGTTGTAAAACTTCCATTCTTGCACGAAGGTCTTTTAAAAAAATACCACGAACACAAGAAGTTATAATTTTATGTCCTGGTTTTTTCACGCCACGCATTGAAAGACATAAATGTTCTGCTTCACATACAACCATCACACCTAACGGTTTTGCTTTTTCCATAATTGTTTCAGCAATATGTTTTGTGAGCCGTTCTTGAAGTTGGAGACGTTTTGAAAAAGCTTCTACTATTCTGGCAAGTTTTGAAATACCTAATAATCTTTTTTTATGTGGAATATATGCTATATGTATTTTGCCAAAGAATGGGAGTAAATGGTGTTCACATAAAGAATAAAATGGTATATCTTTTTCTAAAACAACTTCTTCATGTTCTTCTGTTTCAAAATAAATAGTTAGGATTTCTTTTGGGTCAACAAAATAACCTGAGAGCGCTTCTTCATAAAATTTTGCAACACGTCTCGGAGTTCCTTTTAATCCTTCTCTATCTGGATCTTCGCCAACCGCAACTAAAATTTCTCTTACTGCTTTTTCTATTTTTTCTTTATTTATTTTTTTCATATGCACAAAATCATATGATGTATTGTAGGCTGAAGCCCGCGGCTACCAATTTGTATTCGCTGATATTATATCACCGCCTATGTTTGTAAAACGCTAATTAAAATTAGCAGATACAAAATTTTTTGGACTGCAATAACCATGTTATGCAATTATTACGCAGGCTGAAGTCTGCGGCTAGCAATAATTTAAATTTTTTGTTTACTACAAATAAATTATTAACTAAATAACTATGATGAACTAATAATTTCGTCAATTTCTTTACCTTCAAGCACTTCTTTTTCTATGACCTTATTTGCTAACGCATCAAGTTTTTTAATATTCTCAGATAACAATTTTTCTACATTCTGTGAACATGATTCTATTATATTCTTTACTTCATCATCAATAAGTTTTGCTGTATATTCTGAATACATCTTTTCTTTTGTTAAATAATCCCTTCCTAAAAATATCTCTTCTTCTCTTTTTCTTAAAGTTAAAGGACCAATTTTTTCAGACATACCATATTCTGTCACCATCTTTGTTGCAATTTCAGTAGCTTTTGCTAAATCATTCTGTGCGCCGGTTGTTATATCATTAAAGATTAACTTTTCAGCAACTCGTCCACCTAACAATACTGAAATTTTGTTTAATAATTCTCGTTTAGATATTATATATTTATCTTCCGTAGGCAACTGTAAAGTATAACCCAACGCGGGACCTCGTGGTATAAGCGATATCTTATGTACAGGGTCACAACCAGGTATAAGTTTTGCAACTAATGCATGGCCAGATTCATGATAAGCAATAATTTTTTTCTCTCTTTCCGAAATAACTCGTGATCTTCTTGCAGGACCTGCCATAACTTTTTCAATTGCTTCATCAAAATCTGACATATCAACAGCATCTTTATTTTTTCTTGCAGCAAGTAATGCTGCTTCATTAACAAGATTTGCTAAATCTGCTCCTACAAACCCAGGTGTCCTTTGAGCAATGATTGATAAGTTAACATCAGGGGCAAGTCTTACTTTTCTTGTATGAACTTTTAAGATTTCTTCTCTACCTTTTATGTCTGGAACAGGAACAACAATGTGTCTGTCAAACCTACCTGGTCTTAGAAGTGCAGGGTCTAAAACATCAGGCCTGTTTGTCGCAGCAATAAGGATGACTCCTTCAGTTGTATCAAACCCATCAAGTTCTACTAAAAGTTGATTCAAAGTTTGCTCTCTTTCGTCATGACCACCGCCAATACCTGCAAACCTATGTCTACCTACAGCATCAAGCTCGTCTATAAACAAAAGACAAGGTGCATGTTTTCTACCTTGTTCAAACAAATCTCTTACTCTTGCTGCACCTACACCTACAAACATCTCTACAAATTCAGAACCTGAAGCAGAAAAAAATGGTACTCCTGCTTCACCAGCAACTGCTTTTGCAAGAAGTGTTTTTCCTGTTCCAGGAGGACCATATAGCAAAACACCTTTTGGTATTTTTCCACCGAGCCGTTGAAACTTTTTTGGATCTTTTAAAAACTCTATAATTTCTTGTAGTTCTTCTTTAACTTCGTCACAACCAGCCACATCTTTAAATGTTACATCACTTTTATTTTTACCCATATACAACCGTGCACGTGATTTGCCAAACATCATTGCTTGTTTCCCACCAGATTGTAGTTGTTTTGTCCACAAATACCATAAAATGAAAATAAGGATCACAGGACCAAAATTTAGTAATACAGACCAGAACCACCCGCCTCGGTCTGCAACTGCAGTAAATTTTACATTTTTGTTTTCAAGTTCTTCAACAAGTTTTGTATCTTCTGCTACACGATATGTTTTGAATAAAGAAATTTTGTTTGTGTTAATATCTTCTATATATTTACCAATAAGTGTATCAGATTTAATTTTTACTTCTAATATTCTTCCTTCACGAAGTAAAGATTTGAACTCAGAATAAGGTATTTCTTTTTCTGCTTGCATTTCTCTTAATCCACGAATAAATAAAAACATTAAGAAAAATAATAATATCCATGAGATAAGAGATTTTAACTCATTTTTTTTCATAATTTTTTCCTTAAGAATAATATTATTCTATTACAATATTATTCTATTACAGCAATGTATGGTAAATTACGATATTTTTCATTATAATCAAGACCATAACCAACTATAAATTTGTTTGGCACATCAAATCCTTTATAATCAATTTTTATTCTTGTTTTTCTTCTACCAATTTTGTTTAACAACGCACAAATTTTTACTGAGTTTGCTTTCCGTGTTAGTAAACTTTGTTTCAAAAATTTCAATGTTCTGCCTGTATCAACAATATCTTCTACTATAAGAATATTTTTTCCTACAGGGTTGTCATATAAATCCATTATAAGTTGAACAACACCGCTTGAATTTTTGCCATCATAAGATCTTGCTGCAATAAAGTCAATCTCACAATCTATCTCTAATTGTCTTACAAGGTCACTTAAAAATATTGTGCTTCCTTTAAGTATTCCTACAATTAAAAGTTTACCTTTGTTTTTATAATCATTAGAAATTTTTTTTGCAAGTTCAGCAACCCTTTGTTTAATTTTTTCTTCAGGGATAAGAATTTTTAATTTATCTGAATTTTTAACCATTTCTTTGATTTTATAATATTTATGTTTTTTGTTAGTTTCAAATTTTTATTTTGAGTTGATAAAAATTTTATTATTGATTCTACAACTTTTTTATATCCTTGTTTAATTTTTAACCTATGCTGTAGTACTATTTCAGATATAACTCTGTATAAAATTTCTTTTTTTATCAAATTATTATACATCAAAAATTTTTTTAAATCAATACAGACAAAATTTTTCTTTGTTTTTATTTCAGATAAACATTTTTCAACTATATGTGATATAAAGTCGTTTATTTCTTTGAAATGTTCAACTGTAGAGATAATATTATCTTTAAAGTTTATGTTTATATTCCTCAACATAGGGAAAATTTTGTTTCTTAACAGATTTCTTCTATAAAAAGTTTTTAAGTTTGTTTTGTCAACCACAAATTTTACTTTTTGTTGAGACAAAATTTTTATAATTTCATCTTTTGAAATATCAATTATAGGTCTTAGAATATAAAAAGTTTTATTATTTTTAGTTTCTTCCCTTAATGGAGGTATACTACAGAGACCTTTTATTCCGCTGCCACGAAGTAAGTTTAAAAAAAATGTTTCTACAACATCATCTTTTGTATGTCCTGTTACGATTATAGAAGCTTTTTGGTTTTGTGCAATTTCAATTAGTTTTTTATATCTTAGTTCTCTTAATGTGTTTTCATCTTTTTTTTGAGGAAATATATCTTTTACAATTAAGTTTAAATTAGTTTTTTTACAAAAATTGTTTATAACATCTATATCTTTTTTTATTTCATTTTTTGTTCGCACATGGTGATTAATATATACAGGAATAATATCAATTTTGTTTTTTAAAGAAAATTTATAAAGAAGAAGTAACAAAAACATACTATCAGGACCACCAGAAACAGCTGCTACAATTTTTTTGTTTTTCTCTAAAATTTTTTCAACATTTTTTATTCTCAAGATAAACTTTTCGTAAATTTTGTTAGGTATTTTTTTAGTCATTTTGTTATCAGGAAACATTCAATTTCCGCTATTGGTTCAATTTTTTTAAATCCAGTTTCTTTAAGGCGACGTATTATATTTGTTATTATATTTTTATTTTTTGATTTTATCTGTGGAGAACCAATATAATGCAAGATTTTTCCTTTAGGTTTTAAGATACGATATAAATGAAAATAAAATTCTCTAGAATAGAGTTCTTCTGCAATATTAAACTTTGGCGGGTCATGAAGAACATATTCAAAAAATTCGTCTTTAAAATTTTTTATAACTTCTTTTGCATCACCAACAATTAGTTTCACTTTCCCCAAAGGAGGAATTTCATCATCAACTAAATTATCAAAAAACGGTTTTGAATAAGGATTATGTTTTGCAATATATAACACATTTTCATCTTTTTCAATAGTGATTACTGCGCAGTTTCTTTTTAAAAGAAAAATTGTAGTATAACCTAACCCTGTGCAAATATCTAATACTAAACTGCCATATGGTGGATTTAACGCTTCAACTTTTTTTGCTGCATCAAGTTCAGGAGTAAGAATCTTAATTCTGTGCATCTGGATACCATCAATTTGTACAGTAGGCCAACCCGAAGTTTTTACAAGTTTGTAGTAGTGTTGATTAAAAAACTTAATTTCAGGTACATCTTGTTTTTCATTCATAATTATATTATTATAAAATTTTGAAAGGAGAATAAAGATGTTTAAAGAAGGTGATTTAGTTCTATTGGTGGACAGAAAACAAAGAAAATATATAATTGAGCTTAAAAAAGACACATCTTCTTTTTTTCATTTTGGCAAAGTTTTACATAATGATATAATAGACAAAAATCCGTCTTTTGTTATTTCCACAAGTGGCGAAAAACTTCTTGTTTTAAAACCTTCAACAAAAGATTTTGTTTTGTATAAACTTAAAAGGAAAAGCCAAATAATTTATCCAAAAGATGTTGGACAAATTTTAGTTTTAGGAGATATTTTTAATGCAAAAAATATACTCGAATGTGGTTGTGGCTCAGGAACATTAACAATATGGTTGCTTTCTGCAAAAAAAGATACCACACAGTTGGTTTCTATTGATTGTAGAGAAGATATGGTTGAAGTTGCAAAAAAAAATATTGAAACATATTTTAAGAAATCAGTTGAAGAAATAAAAAATTTTGTTTTAGAAGTAAAAAAACTTGAAGAAGTGGAATATGAAGAAAGTTTCTTTGATAGGGTTATATTAGATGTAACAGAACCATGGTTGTATTTAGATAAAATAAAAAAAATTCTTGCACCATATGGAATTTTGATTTGTTGGCTTCCAACAGTTTTACAAGTTTTTAGTTTAACTGACGAGATCGAAAAAAAATGTTCTGAAAACTTTTATTTAGAAGGTATATATGAAACACTTCAACGTGAATGGCAAAAAAATCAACTTGCATTAAGACCAAAAGATAGAATGGTTGCACATACAGGCTTTCTTGTAATCTTTAGAAAAAAATAAATTTTTTAGTAGCACTTGACAACAAAAATGTAATTTAATACAAATTTTAAAATTGTGCTACTATGAAAGAGAAACTTAGACGTTTTGGTGTTTCTATTCCTTTAAGTTTACTTTTAAAATTTGATGAATATTTAAGAAACAAAAATTATAAAAATCGTTCTGAAGCAATAAGAGACCTTATACGTGCTGAGTTTGTAAAAGAAAGTTTTGAAACAAATAAAGAAGTTGCAGGAATTATATCAATTGTTTATAATCATCACAAAAGAGAACTGGTTGATAAAATTATAGATGTTCAACATGGCTACCAAGATATAATAGTTGCTTCACAGCATATACATTTAGACAGCGACAACTGTCTTGAAGTAATAATTACTCGTGGTAAACCACAAAGAATAAAAGAACTTTCTTCAAAACTACAATCTACAAAAGGTGTAAAACATACAACATTGAGTTTCACTGCTGTTGTTGAATAAAA
>CAZFSG010000056.1:4387-7050 GCA_964521665.1 uncultured Elusimicrobia bacterium | reverse complement strand
CAAGGAAATTTTGTTATTTCAGGACTTAACTTAAATGATAAATATCATATAGAAATTGACAAAGAAGGTTTTGTAAAATCTGTGCTTAATAATATTTCTGCAACAAAACCTGAAAATAATATTGGAACAATACAACTACAAAAAGGGATTACAATTTCTGGGAGTATTATTCTACCGAATCCACCTTTAGCTGGTTCTATAAAGGACCAGTGGGGTAATTTTATATACGATTTATGGATAAATATTGAAGCACAAGATTTAACTGGTGGTCCATGGTTATGGAAACAAGTTTATGTAAGATTACCTGAAACTCAAATGAATTCTTTATCAGTTGCTTATTCAATATCTGTCTCACCTAACAGAAAATATCGTATTGTTGCAAAAACTGTAGGATATGTGTCCAAAGAAGTTGTTATTGAAGCAGGAATTTCTGATATAACTCAAAATATTGAACTTACAAAAGCAGTTCGTGCAATAGGTTATGTTAAACTACCAACTAATATTACTGAATATAACGACCTTATGCAAGCAGTAAATTATAAAGGTTTTGGAATTAACATATGGGCAAGGTCTAAAGATGGGAAATATAATTCATGGTCTAATATTTGGTATTCAGATTTTGAACTCCAACAAGGTGGACAAAAAATTTTCTATGTTGATAGTTTGGTACCGAACACATCTTATTATATAGGTATAGAAGGAAGTGGTTTTGTAAAACAGCAAATAGAAGTGTTTATTGGGAGTGATGATACTTATATAAACATACCATTTATTCTTTCAGTGGGAACAAAGATTAATGGAAGGATATTTTTCGGTGATGGTGTCTACGACTTGATTAAAGATAAATTTAAAATAGATCCATATCGTGGTGAAGGTATATGGGGTTGGGTCGGAATATTTGATGAATCATATAGGTATGTTACAGATTCAATGGGACAATTGTTTATAACATCTACCACTTTGTTAGTTGATAAAAAAATTGATTTTACAATTTCTGGATTAGAAAACGGAAAAACATATATTTGTAGAATCGGATTAGAAAATGTGGAAAGCTTAGAGATTCAACCAAGGCGAGAGTTTAAATTTACTGTGTCAACTTCTACGGTTCTTAACATAAGAATTTTAAAACCAACAGGTGTTGTTAAAGGTAAACTTGTAAACAGCACAGGTACCACAATAGATTTTAACAAAGTTATGATTTTAGGTGTGGTTTTCGGAGGTGGTGAGCCAAAACCTGCTCAAGTTGATCCACAAACTGGTGAGTTCATGTTCACAGGTATGAATACAGGATTAGGTGTTTTATGGGGATCTATATATGGGACAGAAAAAGATTTACCAGGACCTACTAACATCTTTGGTATCCCCTCAGGAGATGCACAATTGTTTGCACAGTTGTTTTATGCTATTTCAGGTTCTACTGTAGATGTAGGAACAATTGAACTTAAAAAACCAGGAACTATTGAAGTAATACTTAAAGGTTCACCTGAACTTATAAATGAAATATATCAAAAAGAAAATGAGTTAATAACTTTCTTAAGTTCTTCAACAGTACACGCTCAAGGTCCATGGGGTTTTGTTCGTGTACAACCAGTGTTTTGTAAAATATTAGCTGAAAAAATTATATCTGAAGGTAAACATATGAGGAAAGAAGATGTTGCTATTGGATTAGACACAACTATATCATCTCAAACAGTCAGTGATACTGAAGCATTACTAAAATATGTTTTCAAAGGTGCGGAAGAAGGATTCTGTGATGTTTATTTTGCAGTTGGTGATTTACCAATTACAAGATATGAAGAGAAAATAGATGAAGATTGGGTAGAAAAAACAATATATGCACCAGTTGCTGTATATCCTGTAAAACAAACAATATATGTAAAATCAGGTGAGGTAAAACAAGTTGTGTTCTATGCTACTGAAGGGGTTAATGTTGAAGGTATAATATCACGACCTGTTGCTGGTTCAGAAGAAGTTATCAGTGTATATCTAAAAGATAAATTTTCAGGTAAAGTTATTGCTTTCACAAATGTTGAGTTTACTTCTGATAAAAAATCGTTAAGTTCGTTATCGTATAAGTTTGAGAAAGTTGTTCCTGGTACATATTTGTTGGTGGTTCTATCACCTAATTATAAAGTTTATAGTAAAGAAGTTTCTATACCAGATGGTCTTACTTCTGTTACTTTACCACAGATTATTCTTACTAAAGGTGCAAATATTACAGGTTATTTAGTAGATGAAAAAGGGACACCTATAACTTCTGGTGTGTTTATAGAATGTTTTGCAGATCCGTTTATTGAAGGTGCTTACAGAAATACTAATATGGTAGGTAACGAAATATCTTCTGATACAGGAAAGTTTATATTAAAGAATTTACCAAAAGGAACTTATACACTTCGTATAACAAATACTGCTTCAAGTTATACAAACTACGCTACACTTGTTAAAAGTGGTATTTTAGTTCCTGATATACAAGGTGATGTTGATATTGGTGTCATTTCATTAAAACCTGCAGTTGAAATATCAGGTTCAGTAAAAGATACAACAGGAAAACCTTTATCAAATGTTCCAATTATAGTTTATCCACAGGATGTGCAACTTAGAAAAGGATATGAACAATTTGTTGAAACTGATAAAAATGGTAATTTTGTATTCAAAGGAATTAA
>CAZFSG010000056.1:0-4287 GCA_964521665.1 uncultured Elusimicrobia bacterium | reverse complement strand
GTTAACTATAATCCTGTAACATATGAAGTTGTTGATTATTACATTGACGGATTAAAACCAGGTGTTACTTATTATATAGCAATGGTTCCTGAAAATGCAGATGGTCCCGCTGCAGTAACAATAGATCCTGTTCCTATAGTATTATCTACTGATATTACAAAGAATCTTGTGTATACAAAACCAAAACCACATATTGAACTAAAATCGTTTAAGTATAAGAATATAAACAAAGATTATTTATCAATATGTATAAAATTTGTTAAAGAAGAAATTGATGGGTGGATGTTGTTACAACAAATAACTGCAAAAAATTATTCATTAGACGATCTTCCACGACATTTGTTTGTTGCGTTGTTGCTACAAGATAAAAATATCGCATTGTTAGCAGAGAAGTTTGATATTTTCTTCATCTACGGTTTCGTATCACATCCAGTAACTGCGAATTCTGTTGAAGAAATTGTTTTTACAAAATTAGCTTCAGGGACATTTATACCAGTTTCGTTATCAGAATCAAAACAACAGTTTGTTGTATGTTATATAGCAGATGGTGAAGATAATACAAGAGGATATTTTGAATTAAATGTAGATGTAGCAAACTATTATGGTATGTCAACACAGGTTGACTACAGAATATATTTAGGTGAAGATGCGCGTGTGGAAAAAGTTGTAACGCCAGTGTTAGGTGGTGGGACAACTATTGGTGAAAATGATAATTCTGGTATAGAAATACCTTCAGGGACTGAATTCGAAGGAGTGGATGTTTCCTCACCTGTTAATGTTGTAGTCAAAAAATTAGAAAGTTCAACAGTATCTGCTGCTAAAAAACTTTCACCAAAAATGTTCTCAAGCAAGGTTCCATCAACTGAGTATCCAGGAGAATTGTTAAGTTCAATATATGATGTAGAAGTGAGATTAATTTCAGGGCCACTTGCTACTCTAGCAAAAAATAATAAAGTTAAACTTACAATACAAATTTCTACTACTACTGTTTCTCCTACTGAAACACAACTTGTGAAATTAGCTCATTATAATGATACAACAGGTAAATGGGAAATAGAAAATATTCCTGTTGAGGTTGATTTTGAAAACGCAGTGGTCAGAGCAGAAGTTGCACATTTGTCAAAATTTGCTGTATTCAAAGTTACTGTATCTACACTACAACCTTATTCAGGTGAGTTTAAAACATTTGTGTATCCAAATCCTGTAAAAGATACAGATAAGTTTAATATAAGATATTGTTTACCTGGTAGTGGCAAAGTTAAAGTTGAGATAAAGATTTATAATATTGCAGGAGAACTTGTCCGTTCTTTAGAAACACAAGAAGTTGACGC
This sequence comes from uncultured Elusimicrobia bacterium, assembly GCA_964521665.1. GTDB lineage: Bacteria > Elusimicrobiota > Endomicrobiia > DTEH01 > DTEH01 > JANXDG01. The sequence goes on along the minus strand of CAZFSG010000056.1, from coordinate 2,956 downwards.
GGGATATATTTATGATGTGAAAGATATAGAAGTTAAAAATGATAAAGGTGAAAACCTTGCTTCAGGTGTTTATTTTTACTATATTAAAGCTGGTGATTATAAAAAATTAGTTAAGTTTGCTATTATAAGATAAAATCAAAACATAGACACAACTTTTTAAGTTGTGTGGAGGTGGTTTTGTATGAAAAAATTTATATGTTTTGTATTTTTGTTAACATTAACTTCTTTATTATTCAGTTCTACAGTAGTTGTGTTAAAAACTTCTGGTAAAGTTTTTGTAAGAAATGTTGCTACTGATAAATGGACAAAATGTTATCAAGGACAAATATTAGACGAAAACTATGTTATAAAAACAGAAGAAAAGTCAAAAGTAGAACTTTTGTTGTTTGATGGAACAAAAATTGTTATTTCAGAAAAAAGTGAAGTTGAGTTGTCAAAATTAACTCCACAAGAAAGAATCATACAACAGAAATCTGGTAAAGCAAGGTTCAAAGTTTCTAAATTACAAGAAGGTGCTAAATTTGAAACAATTACACCTACTGCTGTAATATCAGTTCGTGGGACAGAATTTTCTGTTTTTGTAAAAGAAGATTTATCAACAGAAGTAAAAGTTTTCGAAGGTATTGTTAATGTTAAAACAGTTGCTGGTGAATCAATAGACCTTACAATAAATGAAAAAATTGAAATTTTGCCGAACCTGCCTTTACCTGAGATAAAAAAGTTTGAAAAACAAGATTTTGATGAAACAAAAAGTATAATAAAAGAAGAAATAAAAGATGCATTGATACCAGAAGTTGGTATGGATATGACAAAAGAACAAGTTCAACGTGCTGCTGCTGAAGAATTAAAACTTGCTGAATATCAACAAGGTAAATCTTTGATAGATGTTTGGGGAAACAGAGTAAGAATTGAAGAATATATTGTAAGAAAAAACTTGCAACCTAACCAATTCAAAATGGTGGTTCTTAACGAGCGAGAGAAAAGGTTTGATTATTTTATCTGGCTTGCCACTTTTAATAAAGAACTTCCTACCGATTTAACCTTAGCTACAAGATGGTTGTCTTGGAAAGAAGGAACAACGCTGCCAGAGTATTATTTAAAAGAGAGTTATTCTGGTGTTTCTAATACAATTGATAAGGTTGAATGGAAAATTCAAGGAAATATTATCAGTGATAATATGGGATATAAATATCAACAAAATCTTGTTTCCTACAAAATAAATAATAATGAAAAGATAAATTTGATACCTGAAACAATGACAGTTTCATATCCAAAAGGAAATAAATTTTCTGCTTATACATATAGTGTAGTGTTTAAAGACAACAGTTGGGCAAAAGAAAGTTATTACTGGATTGATGACAACGGTGTTGTTCCAACTAAGAAGGATTTTGTTTCAAATGGAATGTTAAATTATAATCAAGAACTTGTATTTGAAGCAAGCGAGTTTGAGGGAAGAACAATTGATTTAGTTGTTGAACCCAAAATTTTTGTTGACGCTGGTATTATTAAGTAATTGCAAACTTTAGTTTTGCACAATTTTTTTCTGTAGAAGGATAAATTAAAAAATGATAGGAGTTTATTAAATTATGCAAGTTAAAAAAATTTTATATTTAAATTTAGTTTCTTATTTTATATTTTTTTCTTCGTTATTCCCTTTACATACCACTTTGTTGTTAAGTTCAGACCTGAGCGGTGGTGGTTATGCGTTTAATAACGAAGCAATATCTTATGGTGGAAAATTATCTTTGAACATAATTCCTGCTGTGAAATGGAAAGAGAACATTTTAATACCAGTGTATTCTTTTGAATACAGCGGTGTCAAAGATGTTAAAGAACTTGTAGGTGGTGGAACACTTGTTCAACAGTATATTACAAATATGTTGTATATAAAGCCTGTATTTAAGTTCTCCAAATTAATAAAATTAAAACCAAAAGTTGCATTCACATCACAACTTATTAAAGAAACACAAGATGAGGAATGGACTAAAGGATTGTTTGATTATTATAAAACAAGTTTTTCGTTAGAAACAGAATTTAATTTTGCTGAAACATCAAAACTGACAATAATTCCATCTATTTATACAGTTAATTTTTATAATTATAAAACATTGGCATCACAAAAATCTGAAGAAGATTATGGTAAAGAACTTGCTTCTGTAGGAAAAGATATACTTAACTTTAACGCTTTAGAATTGTCTGTTGATTATAGGATTAACAAGTTTATAAATTTAAGTTTGTATACAGCACAAAAAAGTTTTGTTGACCAGTATGTAATTACTGAAACAGGTGAGTATTCTACTGATAAACGAAAAGATACCTACGGATTTTTTAATATCAATTTTAATTATCCAATAAAACCTTTTGGTGAGACAACTATTATATCTAATTTGTCATTACAATATACTATAAATAATTCTAATCAAAACCATTACGATGTTGAACGAACAAAATATATTGAGAACTATTATGCCTACAACGAAATTTCTTTTTCACCACAAAGTAAATTCAGTTTCAATACTATACCTATGAATTTAGATATTACTTATAACATATCATTAAGACAATATCCAAACAGGTTGGTACAAGATCAACAAGGAAATTATGGTACTGAAAAAATAAATGTTTTAACTCAGTATATATCGTTAGTATTAAGTTTTCCAATTATAGAACATATAAATGGTTTCTTACACCAGAACTATTTTCTCTCAAGTTCAAACATGAAATACGAACAAGTATATAGATACAACTATAATGCATACAATATTTTAGCAGGTGTAAATATTTCATTTTGAAAAAAATTAAAAGGAGGAAAAAAACAAAGATGAAAAAAATAATAAAATTAATAAGAATAATCGTAGCGATATTCGTATTATTAGATTCTGTAATATTATTTGCTGTGAATCAAAATGTTGGAACAACATCTGCTATGTTTAAAGTGTTGTTGTCACCAAAAGTT
>CAZFSG010000055.1:0-7256 GCA_964521665.1 uncultured Elusimicrobia bacterium | reverse complement strand
GTTATATCTCGTGTAAAACCAACAGTTGTTAGTATTGTGACAGTTTATACATATAAAGTTGAGATACCAGAGTTTTATTTTGGAGATCCTTTTGAAGAATTTTTTAGAGAGTTTTTTGATATGCCATATCCAAAAAGAGAACGGCCAAAACAGAGATATAAACAATATCAAGCTGAAGGAGGTGGCAGCGGTGTAATTATTTCTCCTGATGGATATATTCTTACAAACGAACATGTTGTAAAAGATGCAACCGAGATAAAAGTTATTGTTAATATTGATGGTAACGAAAAAGAGTATAAAGGAAAAATTGTTGGAAAAGATCCAAAGACAGATATAGCTGTTGTGAAAATTAATGCGAAAAACTTGCCTTATGCAAAACTCGGTGATTCTGATAAAGTAAGGATTGGTGAATGGGTAATAGCAATAGGTTCACCGTTTGGGTTAGAACAAACAGTTACCGTAGGTATTGTTTCTGCATTAAGACAAAGAGTTCGTGTAGAAGGAAGAGAATACAGAGAATTTATACAAACTGATGCTGCTATAAATAGAGGTAATTCTGGTGGTCCATTGTGTAATATTCATGGCGAAGTTATTGGTATAAATACAGCAATATATGCTCCAACAGGTGTGTTTGCAGGGATAGGATTTGCTATACCTATAAATCGTGCAAAAGAAATTTTGGATACCTTGATACAGAAAGGAAAAGTTTCACGAGGATGGTTAGGTGTTGAAATTGTTCCAGTAGATGAAGCAATAGCATACCAGTTCGGTTTGTCAAAAAAACAAGGTGTGTTGATAAATCGTGTATTAAAAAACACACCCGCTGAAAAAGCGGGTCTTCAACGAGGAGATATCATAATTTCAGTGAAAACAAAAAATAAAACTATTGAGGTTAATTCACCGCAAGAGTTACAAGATGTCATATTTTCGTTATCACCAAAAGAAAAAGTTGAACTAAAAATTGTAAGAGATAAAAAAGAACAAGTTGTAGAAGTAATTCTTGGTGAACTACCAGAAGAAAAACTACAAGAAGTTGTCCAAGAAGAAAAAAAAGAACAAAAATATACTTGGTTAGGTCATGATTTTGTAAATTTAACTTCTGAACTTAGAGAAAAACTCGGTGTGGAAGAAGATATTAGTGGAGTTGTTGTTAAAAAGATTAATTATGATGATAAAGAATATGAAGATATTGGTTTATACGAAATGGATATAGTTATAAGTATTAATAGAAAAGAAGTAAAAAATATTTCTCAGTTAAAAGAAGTGATTAAATCTGTGGATGTTAAAAAAGGTGTTGTTTTTGATATAATACGTAATGGGAAACAAATGTTTGTTTCTTATATAAAACAATGAGAAAGGTACTTATAATAGATGATGATTTAGAACTACAGGAGTTGTTAAAATTTTCGTTCCAACATTTTGGTTATGATGTTTATCAAGCGTATGATGGTAATCAAGGATTAAAAAAAATTAAAGAAGTTCTTCCAGATATTGTAGTATTGGATGGAATAATGCCCGAGATGAACGGGTTTGAAGTAATTGAGGAACTTAAAAAAGATCCTGAATTGTGTCTTATACCAGTCATAATGTTAACATCGTTGAGTCATACTCGGGATAAAATTACCGGTGTAAAACTTGGTGCTGATGAATATATTGTGAAACCGGTAGAACCATATGAACTTATTGCACGTGTTGAGGGGTTGATAAAAAGATATTACGAGAATGTTGATGAACTCACACGACTGCCTGGATTGGTATCATTTGAGAATCAAATAAAAGAACTTATATCTGCAAAGAAAAACTTTTATGTAATAAATCTTGATATATGTAATTTTAAACCATATAACTTAAGATATGGGTATGAACAAGGTGATCGCTTACTTAAACTTTTTGCTGGGATGTTAAGGTCGGTAGTTAAAAGTTGTGGTAATGATAAGGATACTCTTTATCATATAGAAGCGGGCAACTTCAGTATAATATCTTTTGCTACTAAAGTCGAACCAATAGTTGAAAATATAATTTCGTTATTTGACACATTGTCAATACAAATTTATGACGAAGAAACAATAAAAAATGGATATTTTGTATACAAACTTAAAGATGTAGAAATAAAATCACAGTTGTTAAAATTAGCAATTGCTGTAGTCTCAGTTCAAGAAGGAAAATATACACATCATGCTGAAGTTTTGACTTTTGCAAAAGAATTGTTGTCTTTCGCAAAACAGCAAGTTAAACAAACAAACGAAAATAAGGTTATACAACAATAATGTTTTGTAGTAAAATGAGGTTACCTTATAAAAAAGAAAAGAACTAAAAGTATCACAGTGCCACTTACCACAGTTGCAGTAATTGTCCCTAATGTCCATCTTTCTTTTTCTTCATCTGTTTTCTGATGCTGTTTCAACTTCTTTTTTTCTTCTTCTGTTAATTGTTTGACAAACTCAATTTGATGTTCGATTTTTGTTTCGTTACCATATAAATCTTTTGCTACAATAATTATTTTGTTTATACCAGGCTTCAATACTAATGAATAATTAAACTTACCATCTCTCGATACATCTACACTATTATTGTTTACAGTAAGAAAAACATCGGGTTCTGTTTCACCAGAAAATTCAATTAAATCTTTATCTGTCCTTGTAATATTCAATAAATTTGTTTCAAGTTTAGGTGGTGTTGTGTCAATAACAATTGGTTGTGGAAAAGCGGGATTTTCAAAACCTAATTCGTCAATATAGGAAATTTTGTAGTAGTATTTTCCATCGGGTAATTGCAATTTAGTTAAATCAAAGTTTATTGTTTGGTCTGGTTTAAGTTCGTTTATTTCTTCATACACAACTTTTTTAAAATCTTTATCCTTAGATATTTGTAAGTGATATTTTTTAATTATTCTACCTAAAACTTTAGTTTTTTGTTCTTGCTGTGCAGATTTTTCTTTTGGTACTGCTGAAATACTCACCTTTTGTTTTTTTTCAGAAATAAAAGGTAAAGATTCTTTTTGTTCAACCTGTGGCGGTTTAAATTGAAATGAAACAACAGGTACTGATTTACTTAATACAAGTTCATTGTCTTTAGAGAATTTCACAGTTTGTGGATCAAAAGTTAACTCAGGTGGTGGTGGTAAAGCTTTGGGTTCTGAAGGTGGAGATAAAAATTTTATTTCAGTACCAAATCCTTTTGGAACATATACTGTTTTTCCTTGTGCTGTAACATCTACTGCACCTTCATACACTTCAACTAAAGTTGTTTTATCTTCTTCACGAACTTTTGTCCTAAAATCTGTTTTTGGAAGTTTGGGATCAATTTTAGGGATAACTTCTGCTGATTCAGTAATAACTTTTGTAGAAGATGCACGGATACCACCTTTGTGTAAAGTTACTTCTTCTTGTTTAAGTTCAGGACGTATTGTTACAAAAGAATTTTCGTCAATGGTAAGTATTTCGCCAGAATAAAACTTTATATTTGCACGCGAGTTTTCTTGAGTAGCAATAGCATCATCGTTATACAGTTCCATATTTATTACAGGGTCTTCCCACACTACCGAATTACGTTTTCTGTATTTTACTTTGTTTAAAATATACACTAAATAAGCAGGACGAAATTTTTCTTTCACAATGACAATAGGAACTTTGATTTTCATCCCAGGTAAAGGTGCGTAAATATCTGAAATATTGAGCTTGTTATATTTTAAAATTTCAGGCCATTGTTTTGGATCTTTTAAATAATAATTTGCAATTTGTGATAAAGTTTGCCCTTCTTTGATTTCAATCTCTTGTAATAAAATTTCTTTTTCTTCAGCTTCTTGAATTTTATACTGTTGAGAAAAACAAAAAGAAATAAGTAAAAAAATGTATAGAATCAAAACAAAGTTAATTTGTTTTAGTATCTGTTTCATCTGTTATGTTAGGATTTTGTGTTTTTGGTAAAACAAAGATAAATTTTGCTCCATGGCCATATTCTGACTCTACCCAAATTTTCCCTTTATGTAGTTCAACAATATATTTACAAATTGTTAATCCAAGTCCTGTACCACCTTTTGCTTTGTTTTTTACTTGGCCAAATTTTTCAAAAATTTTCTCATGATATTCTTTAGGTATACCTTCACCAGTATCCTGAACAAAACTTTCTACAAAATTGTCTTTTTCTTTTATACCTACAGTTATAGTTCCGTTTTCAGGAGTAAACTTTATTGCATTCCCAATAAGGTTTGTAAATACACGCTCTAAAAGTTTACCATCAGCCTCAAGTTCAATAGTATTTTTTTGTGGTTCAAAAACAAGATTTATATTTTTTCGTTCATATTGTGGTTGTTGTAGTTCTATTACATTTTGTGCAATTTTTACAATATCAACTTTTTCTATTGACAATTCCATCTTACCAGCTTCAATTTTTGAAATATCTAAAATATCGTTTATCATATTTAACAATTTAAATGAAGCTCTATCCATTGTTTCCAACATTTTTTTCTGTTGTTCATTGATAGGTCCTGCTACACCATCATACAAAAATTTTATAAATCCACGGATAGAAGTCATAGGATTTCGTAAATCGTGTGTTATAGAATGCAAAAAATCATCTTTCATTTTATCAAGTTCTTTTTCTAAAGTAATATCATGAAGGACTGTAACAATACCAATTTTTTCGTTTTTTGGTGTTGATACAGGTAATGACATTGTTTGATAAAACCGTGCAAAATTACCCTGGGAAAGATCTAATTCAAAAATTTTGTTTGGTTGGTTGATCGCTGACTCAAAAACAGGCCGTATTTTTTCATCAAGGATATTAAATATATTTAGATTTTCTACATTAGTGTTACTTATATTTAAAATATCTTTTGCTTTTTTATTGATAAGCATTATATTGCCTGCATAATCTGTTAAGATTATCCCATCTTGTATTGAGAAAATAATAGCTTCAGTTTTTGTCTTTTCAGCAATAAGTTTGTCAAGTTGTATCTCTGCATATTCATTAAGTTTTTGTGCCATGTGGTTAAATGTTTCACCTAATATCTCAAGTTCGTCAAATGTTTTTATTTTTATATTAACATTAAAATTTCCTGCTGCAACAGTTTTCGCTGCATTTATAATTTTTATTATAGGTCTTGAAATACCTGTTGCAATAAGAAAAGAAATTATTATAGAAACAAAGATTAATATGAAAATAATCCTAGTTGCACGATTTGTCAATAAAGTAACTGGTAAAAACGCTTCGTCTCGTTGTTGTTGTAGTATTACAACCCAGTTAGAAATAGGAATGGAAGTATATGATGCGATATAATCTATGTTATTTTCTTTGAATTCTTTTGAACCAATGGTAGTAGATTGTTCTGCAATACTAACTATAGGGTTAGAGATTAATTTTTCTGCAAGATGTTTATCTTCAGCATTAGTAAAAATTAAAGATTTTTCTTTAGCAGAAATTATGGTAACAAACCCTGTTTTACCTATACGATATCTTTCTAATTGGTTAAACAACGACTCCAAAGATAGTATTATACGAATAAAAAAATTTTTATGTTTATAAAAAGTATCAATTTGATAAAAATTTTCTTCATAACGGAAATTAGTTAGTATGTTTTGTAATGGCGAGTTTTTAAATTCTATAAAAAATTTTGTTTCACTAAAATTTTCTAAAATAGGTGAGGATAAAAATTGTTCTTTGTAAATTTTAACTTTTTCTTTGCCAGAAAAATCAAGGATCGATACAGCGACAATGTTGTCATTAGTGTCGATGATAGATTTTAACATAGTTTGTTTGTTTTCCCATGAAAGATCTGTCCGTATAACAGTTTCTTCTATTAAAGGGAGAATTTGAGATATTGTTTCAAAATAACTTTTTATCATCGTAGATACATTTTCTATAGTTTTTGTATGCAGTTCTCTATATAATGTTGATAAAGCAGGATAAAGTATTTTATTTGATTGTAATGAGAGAAACAATAAAGGTAACACTGATAAAATTACAAAGATTAAAATGAATTTTAAAAAAAATGGGAAGTAAACTTTTTTCATTTTTTATCTTAGAATAGTTTCATCACGTTCTCTACCTAAAGAAAACATTTTAATTTTTATTCCACAGTAACGTTCAATTAATTCTACATACTTTTTAACATTTTTTGGTAGTTCTTGATAATCTTTAATTTTACTAATATCCTCTTTAAATCCAGCAGTAGAAATATAAACTGGTTTTGATAAAAATTGTATTTTTCTTGAAGAAGGAAAGTCATAATATAATCTTCCTTTGTATTTATATGCTATACAAATTTTTAGTGGATGAATACCTTTCAAACAATCAAGTTTTGTTAAAACAAGTTCGTCAATACCATTTATTTTTATTGCATAACGAACAATTACACTGTCAAACCAACCACAACGTCGTGGCCTCCCAGTTGTAGCGCCGTATTCATTACCTTGTTTACGTAAAACTTCTTGTAATTTTGATTTTATTTCTGTTGGGAACGGTCCTTCACCTACACGTGTAGTATATGCTTTTGCAATTCCAATCACCTTTTTTATATATTTTGATGGTATACCACTACCTATTGAAATTCCACCAACAGTAGGATTTGAAGATGTAACATATGGATAACTACCAAAGTCAACATCTAACATTGTTCCCTGTGCACTCTCAAATATTACAACCTTTCCTTTTTCTATAGCATTGATTAACAAATTAGTTGTATTAACAACAAAAGGTTTTAAAAATTTTGAATATATTTTATAATTTTTTATAATTTGTTTTATCAGACTTTCACGAGAAATAGAAACAAAATTTTTTATCAACGGATATTTCTCATCAATATTTTTTTTAAGTAAACACATAAAAGTATCCTCTTCAAGATAATCACTTATACGTATACCAGTCCTTGAATACTTATCTGCATAACAAGGACCAATACCTTTTTGTGTTGTACCAATTTTTTGTGTTTCTTCTCTTACTTTATCTAAATATTTATGATAAGGTAAAATTACATGTGCACGGTCTGAAATAAATAAGTTCTCCGGTGTAACATTAAACCCTTTTGATTTCAAAAATTGTATTTCGTTATATAACGCTTCAGGATCTACAACAACGCCGTTCGCTATAACACATTTTTTATGTTCTAATATACCAGATGGTATAAGATGTAAAATATATTCTTTATTGTCAAAAACTACTGTATGACCTGCATTATTCCCACCTTGATAACGAACAATATAATCAGCATTACGAGATAAATAATGAACAACTTTACCTTTACCTTCATCACCCCATTG
>CAZFSG010000054.1:0-7596 GCA_964521665.1 uncultured Elusimicrobia bacterium | reverse complement strand
GTGTCCGATGAGCAGAAAGAATTTTTATCTCATATTGTATCCCAAACTCTTCTAATGTTTTTGCAGTATCTTTCATTGTTGGTAGATCTGAATCAGAACCCATTATTATGCTTACTTTCATAAATTTTTCCTCCGTTTGAGATATTAATATTACGCAGGCTGAAACCTGCGACTGCAAATTACTATTGTATCCGCTGATTTTATCTCGACGCTAATGCTCACAAAAGTACAAACTACATAAAAATTGTAGTTGCAAAGCTTGCTTTGCTATATTTTTTATTTTTTCAGCAGACCAAGGTCTGCTACTACAAAATAAATTAATTAAAATTAACAGATAAATAACAACATGCGCAGATTGAAATCTGCGGATACGAATAATTTACGCAGGCTAAAGCCTGCGGCTACCAATTTTTTGGACTTCAACAACCAAGTTGATGCAATTTTTTGTACCACAAAGAACATCATTTTTAGTTGATAGAACCAAACAATAAGTTTCTTACATATTTTGCGATTGCAAGCGCTGATGTTAACCCAGGCGATTCTATACCAATCAAATTTACAAAATTTTTGTATCCTTTTTCAGTTTCTTCTTTTATAACAAAATCTTTAAAATCGTCTTTTGGTCCTTGTAGTTTTGGTCTTATCCCAGATGTGTCTGCTGACAAATCTTCTTTTTGAACAAAACTAAAAAATTTTTTTATCCCGTAATAAAATTCGTCTATATGAGTTGGATCGACTGAATAGTCAATTTCGTCAACATAGAAACTATTAGGACCAAGTTTAATGTTGCCTGATAAATCCAAAACAGTATGTATTCCTAAACTATGAAAATTTTTGTCAACTACTGGATAAACAAGATGATTTAAAAAATTTTTATATTTTGATGAAAGTTTGAAATACTCACCTTTACAATAATAAAGTTTGTAATCATTTATACTGAGCATTTTTGCAATTTTGTCTGAATAAAGTCCTGCTGAGTTAATAACTATTTCTGAAACAACTTCAGTTGTTTCAGAATTTTTATTTTTTATTACTAATTTATAGTCAGAATTTAATTTTTCTATCTCAACAACTTCATTATTGTACAAAAACATACATCCATTTTGTTTTGATTCAAACTCTAATTTTTGCATAAACCTGTGAGTATCTAAGATACCGGTTGAAGGTGAGAAAATTGCATATTCGCCATTTAGTTCTGAGACAAGATTTTTAATCTGTTTTCTATCAAGAATTTGTAAATCATCTACTCCATTATTTTTTCCATTTTCATACAAAAAGTTTAAATTTTCAAGTTCAGATTTATTTACTGCAACAATAAGTTTCCCACATTTTTTATAAGGAATATTATTTTTTTCACAAAACTTATACAACAAATTTTTCCCTTCAACACAAAGTTTTGCTTTCAAAGAATCTTTTGGATAATAAATTCCACTATGGATCACCTCGCTGTTTCTGCTACTTGTTTCTTTACCAAAACTTTCATTCCTTTCAATTACCAATATATCTTTTTTAAAACTTTGAGAAAATTCGTATGCTATCGCAAGACCAATAACACCAGCACCTATTATTGTTATATCAACTTTTTCCATTTATTCTACTACTTCAAAATTTTCTGGTGAGATATAATCTCCAAACTTCTTTTGTGCATCAATTAACCTTTCTTTTTGTTGTTCCAAAACATCAAAAATTTCTTTTGGTGTATTTTCTTCTTGTTGCCAGAAATGAACTACTCGTTCTATTTTAGCAAGATTTTCAGGAACTCTTATTGTGAACTGTTTTATATAGTCTTCTTTTGTATAATCTTTGTTTAAAACAGATTTAAACAGCATTGCTAAATCTTCATATAACGGAATAAACCCTGTTGGAGTTTTTCTTGCTTTCACATCTTTATGCACTCTTAATTCCATCCATTTAACCCATACATGTTTATCTAATCTTGAATTTAAGTATTCGCCTGTTTTTTGATCTCTTAAGAAATAATTTACTCCAAAAATAATTGGTTGTGTTCTTAATTTTTTACCAAACTCAATATAATTTTTTACATAAGTCCCAAGTGGGATTGAAACAAAATCTTGGATACTCATAATGTTTATTTCAAACTTTCCTTCTTCTCCTACTATAGCAAATGTAGTTTCTGTTTCCAACGCAGCGCCAAACATCACTACACCATGTGTCCAATCAAAACTTTGTTGTACAGGAACATAACCACGATAATCTCTTCCACCAAACATTATACCTTTAAGTTCAACACCAGCAGGATTTTCTAATTCTTCATCACAGTTCTTCAATGCTTTAAGTGAAACAGTATATCTTGCATTTTTATGAGCAGGAGGAATCTCTTCACCATTTTCATCTTTTTTTCCTTTATACCAATAACCACTATAGTTTATACCTTCGTTTGGAAGTTCACAACCCATACCAAGCCACCATGGTTTACCATCTTTTATTAACACATTACTAAATATAACCTCGCCTGGTGTTGTTAAAACTTCCCAAATCAAAGGATCATCCTTCGGGTTTACATCTTGGATTATACCAAAAATACCTTTCTCTACATTTACAGCTTTTGCAACACCATCTATGTTTCTTACATAAGCTAAATCATCAGCTAAAATTGTCTCACCAGGAAGCATCGCAGTAGACGTTTTTCCACAACCAGATGGGAACGCTCCTGCAAAATATGTTTTTCTGTTATTTGGTCCTTTTACACCTATTAGCATAAAATGTTCAGCAAGCCATCCTTCTTTATGTGCTTTTCTTATTGCAAGACGCAACGCTAATTTTTTAAATCCAACCGAATTTCCTGCATATTGCGTATTCACAGAATAAACTGTGTTTGTTATATAATCAATATAAATTCTTTTTTTATCATAGTTTTTTGATACCATATTTTCGTCAACTTCACCTGATGAATGTAATGTTTTAAAAATTTCAACTCCTTCTTCAGGCAAAGTTAGAAACATCTGATATCCTTCGCGATAAAGTAAATCAACTGAATGTGCAACATACCAGCTGTCAGTACATTCCATACACGGTATTGAAAATATAGAATTTACAGGACCTAAAGTTAAAAATCTTACAATCATTGTTTTTTCTTGCATTGAGTGTTTTAGTAAACCTAAAATTTCATTTAATCCTTCATCGCGGTCTATTTGGTTCAATTTTTTTGAAAGTTTATCTCCTTTAGGAACTAAGAATTTTGTAACACATCTATCTCTTCCTTGATCATTAATTCCGTCAAAATGGTAAGTATGTCCTGGCATAAGAAGCATTTTTTCTTCACCAGAAACAATAGCCATGTTTTTTATATAAGCAATTTCATCAGGTGTATCTGAACATATAAACACATCTTTAGGTGAACATAATTCAATTGCTTCTAAAATGAATTTATGAACTTCTACACTTTTTATCTTTGAAAGTTTTTCAAACTCTTTTTCCTTAAGCAAACTTTTTAGTTTTGATAAATATTCATTCACTTTTAATCCTCCTTGGATTTATAGGCTTAGATTTATAGTACTGTTAACTTTTTTATGGTATTTATGAAAATTCTGTAATTTTTAGGAACAACAGAACACAGTCTAAGGTAGTTGCATTCTTCAGGGTGCGTAAAATAGTAAAATGCAGGCTAAAGCCCGCGGCTACAAATAATTAAACTTCCATTTTGGACTGCAACAACCATGTTATTACGTTTTTCAATAAATAAAAATCGTAGTTGCAAAGCTTGCTTTGCTTTATTTTTTAGCAAACCAAGGTTTGCTACTATAAATTACCATTTTTTGTATCTCAAAGAACACCATTTTTAGTCCCAAATTTATATGTTGTTTCTATAATTGTAAAAAAAAATTGTAATGTCAATAGGTAAAAAAAAATTCTGTTGTTGAAATTTAAAAAATTTTTAAATAAAAAATTTTGTTATGATACAACTTGATGGAAGTATAGGTGGCGGACAAGTTTTAAGGACAGCATTAGGATTGTCAATTTTGTTCAACAAACCTTTTAGTTTAAACAATATAAGAATAAAAAGAAAAAATCCTGGCCTTCAAGAGCAACATCTTCAAGCAGTTATTGCTTGTGCTTCTATTTCTTCAGCGGAAGTTTTTGGTGCGTATAAAAATTCACTTGAATTAAAATTTTATCCAAAAGAAATAAAAAAACAAAAAATTAAAATTGAGATAAAAACAGCAGGTTCAGTTGGGCTTGTTTTACAACCATTACTTATTGTTGGACTTAAACACAGGTTGGATGGCGAAATTTTTGGTGGTGCAACATATGGTAAATGGGCAGCATCAGTTGAGTTTGTAGAAAATGTTTTAGGATATTGGCTTAAAAAACTTGGTGTTAAGTTAAAATTAGAAATTATAAAACATGGGTTTTATCCAAAAGGTGGAAGTTTAGTAAAATTTTTAATTGAACCAACAACAGAAGATATTAGCAAAAAAATAAATGTTAGTGGTAGAATTGAAAAAATAAAAATTATTTCAGTATCATCAGTTGGACTTAAAAAAAGAGAAATTGCTGAACGTATGGCAAATAAAGCTTATGAAATCTTAGAAAAACTTAACTGTAAAATTGAAAAAGAAATAAATTATGTTGAAAGTATTTGTGATGGTTGTGGAATCACAATTTTTGCAAAATTTGATGACGGTGTTATTGGTAGTTCTTCAGTTGGTGAAGTTGGGAAAACTGCTGAAGATGTGGGAAAAGAAACAGCAGAAATGCTTTATGAAGATATCAACTCAGGTGGACTTGATAGATTTACTTCAGATCAAGTTTTACCGTTTGCAGCATATTATGGTTGTGAAGTTTATGTAAGTAGACTCACAGAACATGTTCTATCAAACATTGAAATAATAAAAAAATTTTTAGATGTAGAAGTTAAAATTGAAAACAACAGGATTATATTTATACCTAAAAATTTTTAAAAACTTTCTTCAAACTCTGCAGAAGCAATCTCTTCTAAACTCACTTTTGATGTGTCAATTTTTTTAAGGTTTGCTTTAAACATTTCAAAAGCTTCATAAAAATCAACACCTACTTTTCTTTTTCTACCAAATGGATTTCCTTTACTTACAACAAATTGTTTTAAAAATGGATGGTTGATACCTCTTTCTCTTATTTTAGCAATTATTTCTTTTACCATTTCATCGACTTCAGCTAAAACTTTTGCTCTATTTTGTCTTTCTTTGTATGCATTTTTAAGAGGTATATCTAAAAACCAATCAACTTTTTTCAAAAATGCATGATATGCACCACCAGAAAATTTCTCATCTTCTTCATACAAAATTCCAAGAGTAATATATGGTGCTTCTTCAAACTGAAAACTATATTCGGACTCATTTTTATCTGGATCTTCCTCCATTATGTTTTTATACATCCTTATCACTTCTAAAGATTTTTCTTTGATATTGTGTGCTTTTTCTGTGTTCAAAGCCAAAATTTGGTAGGATACAGAGTAATCGGGTATTAAAATTCCTGTTATTCTTTCTTTTCCTAATCTCAGCATAGCTTCTCTTCTATGATTACCATTTGGTGTCCAATAAATATTTGGTTTTGGTCTCACTAAAATAATTGGATCAAGATATCTTCCAATTGTTTGAATAACTTCTACTAACCTTTTGACATGTGGTTCTGAAAGATCTCTTTGGTAAGGAGTTGGTTGTACTTTCTCAATCGGTACTTCAACAAGGAGTTGATATTGGTCAGCAAAAGGTTCTTTGAAAATACATAAAACATTACACCCTTCTTTTTCAACTTCTTCTTTTAGTTTTCTAATTTCTTCAGGAAGTTCGTGTTCTGTTTGTTTTGATTTTTTTGTTGCCATAGTAGTTTCTCCTTTTTATCCTAAACTATAATGTTTTTTTACTTTTTCATAAACAATCCATTTACATTTAAGCCCTTTTGGGAACTTCACAAAATCACCTTTTTTAATATCAATTTCTTCTTTATCAGTTACAACCTTTACTTTCCCTTCTAAAAAATAACACTGCTCATCTTCATCATATTCCCAATCAAATTCGGATGGTTCACACTCCCATATAGGCCAACTTTCAACATTGAGTTTTTCAAGTTCTTCTTTTGTTGGAGTTCTTACTTCAATCTTCATACTTCCCTCCTTTATTTATTTTGATGCTTTTTTAAATTTTTAGTTTCTTAATTTTAAAATAGAATTTTATTCTAACTCTTCTATCAATTCAAGTAATTTTCTATCAATAGGTTTTTCGTTTGTAACAGCTGTTTTTATATCAATATGTTGTATTTTGTTATTTTTTATCACAACAACTTTGTTTTTTATATTTTTTGATATAAGTTCAACTGCATATTCACCAAAAAGTGATGCAAGTATTCTTGACCTTGCCGATGGTGAACCTCCTCGTTGAATATATCCTAAGGACGAAACTCTTACTGGTATGTTGATTTTTGTTTCAAGCTTTATAGCAAAAGTTTTTACATCGCCTGCACCTTCTGCAAAAATTATTATCTCTGATGTTTTCCCTTTTTGTTTATCTTCAAGAAGTTTTTTTGCAATTTTGTCTAAATCATATTTTATCTCAGGTATGATCACAACTTCAGCACCAGATGCAACTGCTACTGCTAAAGCTAAATGCCCATGCTCACGTCCCATTACCTCTACTACAAAAACACGTTCAAAACTTGTTGCAGTATCTCTTATTTTATCTATTGCAGAAACAGCTGTATCAATTGCTGTGTCAAAACCTATAGTTTCGTCGCTACCAAATACGTCATTATCAATAGATGCTGGGATACAAACAACAGGTACGTGTTCAGAAATTTTACTTGCTGCTTTTATAGAACCATCGCCACCTATCACCACAAGATAGTCAAACTTAAATTCTTTGAGGATAACAATTGCTTGTTTAAGACCTTCTTGAGTTTTTATTTTTTCACATCTTGAACTTTTAAGTATTGTCCCGCCTTGATAGATTATTCCACTTACTGAACGTGAGTTAAGTTGTTTTATATCTTTTTCTAAAAGTCCTTGATATCCTCTATAAATACCATAAATTTCAAAACCATGTTTTAATCCAGCACGAACAACTGCTCTTATTGCAGCGTTGATCCCGGGTGCATCACCACCAGGTGTTATTATAGCAATTTTTTTCATTTCTTTTTCACACCTACTTTTTTACAATACTTGTTTATCACACATTTTTCACACAAAGGTTTTCTTGCTGAACAAATTTTTCTTCCATGCTCAATAAGTAGATATGGAAAAATAAACCATTTATCTTTTGGTACAATTTTCATTAAATCTTGTTCAATTTTGTTCGGATTGGTATTTTTTGTTAAACCGATTCTATAAGATAACCTTCTTACATGTGTATCAACAACAATACCTTCAACCTTACCATATGCGTTTGATAACACAACATTTGCTGTTTTTCTTGCAACACCTGGCAAAGACATTAAATCTTCCATTGTATCAGGAACTTTACCACCAAATTTTTCTTTAATAATTTTTGCAGCGTTTATTATATTCTTTGCTTTCATTTTGTAGAAACCAGTTGATTTGATTTCTTGTTCAAACTTTTTTATATCAGCATTTGCATAATCATCTACAGTTTTGTATTTTTTAAA
>CAZFSG010000053.1:0-8021 GCA_964521665.1 uncultured Elusimicrobia bacterium | reverse complement strand
TTTTTTTAAGATTTTCTAAAAAATTTGGATCGTTAAGTTTTTTTTCTAAAAAATTTTTTATAGAAAGCACTTTTTTATAAAGCCCCTCATATTGGATCACTTGCTCTTCTTTTAAAGTTAAGTATTTGCGAAGATAATTAATATGAGAAAGGCTCATTATTTTTTCTTTTTCATCAAAAAGAGGCAAAAGAGCAAAAAGAAGGTTTTGTAAAAATTGAGGAGAAATAGAAAGAGAAAAACCTTCTTTACTTTTTGAGAGAGGGAAAATATGTTTTGGTACTCCTAAAAATAAGGCATATCTTAACACTTCAGGAATATCTATTCCTCTTACTAAAGGATTACTAATATGGCAAAGTCCTATAGCTACATCTACTTTTTTATTTTTTAAAGCATCAAGAAGTTCATCTTCATTAGTTTCTAAATAAGAGATAACTTTAAACCCTTTATTTCTTAAATACTCTGTAGCAATTTCTACATATGATTTTCCAAAAGATTCTTCAACAAAGATAAGTCCACCATCTTTTAAAGAAGTAATTAGTTTTTCTGCTACCTGAAGAAGTTGATAAAAGACTTTTTCTTTATTATTTTTTTCGTTATTTAAATCTACAGGAATATAAGTATCAACAACTTTTCTCAAAGTTGAAACAAAACGTGTTATTTCAAACCCGAGCAAATTCTGAAATAAAAGCACCCTATTTGTTTTTGGTTTTAATGTAGCAGAAGAAATAATAAGTTGTTTAACAGATTTTTTTTCCTCTTTAATTTTTAAAAAATTTTCGTAATTTTTTCCCTCTTTATCTTTTTTCAAAGCAAGTTCTATTTCTTTTTTTGAGAACCCAAGAAGTAAAAATAAATAATCTACGTTCTTGCTATTTTTTAAAAAAGAGTCTACATCATCTACAAATATTAAAGAAAAGTCTGTATTTTTTAGAAAATCAAAATTTCTATACAAAAAATTAGATGTGCAAATAAAAATATCAAATTTTCCTTCTTTTAACAGTTCTTTTTCTTTTTTTGTCCCAGTGTAAGCTAAAATTTTTTTATCTTTTAAAAAAGGCTCTTTAACTTTTGTTAAATAATCATTAAGTTTTTCTTCTGTTTGCTTTACTAAAATTTTTGTAGGAACAATAATCAAAGCTTTTCTGGAAGTGAAAAGAGAGATTATGAGACCAAAAGTTGTTTTTCCTGTTCCAGTAGGAGCAACAATAGCAAAAGATTCGTTTAAAAAAAATCTTTTAGCCCAACTTATTTGTAAAGAAGAAGGGGAGATATCTAAAACATTTTTAAAAACTTTTTTAAAAAGTTCAATTTTCTTTTCTACTTCACAAAAAAGTTTTAAATCTTTTAAAGAATTCTTTAAATTAAGTCTCTCACAAATATCTAAAAAATTAGAAATTGAAGAACTTTCATTTTCTGGCAAACATTTTTCACAAGGTAATTCTTTAGCTAATCTTTCATCAGAAATTATCCCTTTACAATTAGGACAACCTTTTGCTACATAAAAAAGCATATGACTACGTCTCCTTGTTTAAAATTTAAAAATTAATATCATAAAAAGAAAAATAAAAAAAGCGAAATAAAAAAGCAAGAACTATTAAAATTTTTTAAATTCTTTAGAAGAAGTCCACAACTATCTCCAAAATTAAACTCATCCTTTGGAGTACAATAACCATATTGTTGCATTTTTTATTTTCTGCCAATGCTAAATAAAATTAGCAAATACAAAATATTTAAAAAGCTTTTATTTAATATCAATTTTTTTGTTTTATTTTTTCTTTAATCCTGCATAATGCACATATCTCAAGAATAGTTGGAGAGTTACAAATTTTACAAAAATTTAGTTTTGGTGGAGTTATATGTTCTGAGATAAGTTTTTGGAAGTCGCTTAAAAATTTAGAATAAAAAGTCCATTTTGTAAGAGGCATCTCTTCTTCAAGTTTATTTAACAAATCTTTGTAAACTAAAGAAGTTGCTCCTTTTGAAAAAGGACATTTTTGTTCAACAAATGGTAAGTTTTTAATTTTTGCAAAGATTTTTATTTCTTCATCTGTAAATCTTATGAAAGGCTTAATTTTTTTTACAAAACCTTCTTCTTTTAGTAAAACAGGAGATTGTCTTACTAAATATTCCAAATTCCATTTCAAAACATTGCCAAAAAGTACCGCTACTTCGTCATCTAAATTATGCCCTGTCACAATAACATCATAATTGTTATCATAAGCAAATTTATTCAACAAATTTCTTTTGATCATACTACAAGCAGAACAATTTTCTCTACGTAATATTTGAGAAATCTCTCCTATATCTTTTCCAAACTCTTTTTTTATCTCAATAATATGCACAGGTCTATTTATTATCTCTGAAATTTTTATCACAGCTTCTTTTGATTTTATAGAATATTCTGTGTCCGAGATAACAACATGTATCCCATCTGCCAAATAACCTAATTGAGATAAACAATACCATACTGCAACACTGTCTTTCCCTCCAGAAATAGCAACAAGTATTTTTTCATCTTTTTTTAACATCTTCCACTTCTCAATAGTTCTTTCAAGCATTCTTAAAAACCAATTTGGATAACAATCTTCACATAAAGCTAATCTATGTTCCCTCATAAATATTACTGCTTTTTTTGAACACCAACGACATTTTACCATTTTTTTTCAACCCCTGTTTATCAAATGTGCGATATATCCTGCACTTAAACCATTATCAATATTAACAACCGACACACCTAATGAACAACTGTTAAGCATTGTAAGTAATGCAGAGAGTCCTTTGAAAGATGAACCATAACCAACAGAAGTAGGAACTGCTATTACAGGAACTTTTGCAAGCCCACTAATAACTGATGGTAGAACACCATCCATACCTGCAATCACAACTATAACCTTTGCTTTTCTGATATAAGGTAAAACTTCTAAAACTCTATGAAGTCCTGCCACACCTACATCGTATATTTCTTTAACATTATTCCCTAAAATTTTACATATTACTGAAGCTTCTTTTGCAACAGGTAAATCTGCTGTCCCTGCTGTAATTATTAAAATAAATCCTTTTTTTGATTTTTTTTCTTTACCTACTAAAAGTATTTTTGCTTCTTCAAAAAACTTATGTTGTTTTGGTATATAATTTTTTATTTTTTCATATTTTTCTTTTTCAAGTTTGCTTGCTATAACAAACTTATGTTTTTCATATAGTTTGTTAACAATCTCAATTATTTGTTTTTCTGTTTTATGTAAACAATAAATTATTTCAGGTACACCTTTTCTTACTTCTCTATGCAAATCAACAACTGCTTCTTTAAGTTTTAAATAAGGCATCTGAACAATATAATCTATTACTTCATTTATAGTTTTCTTACCTTTTTTGTATTGAGCAAGAATATAATACAAATTTTTCATACATTTTTTGTTCTAAGAAACCTTATACCTGCTGGGATATATCCTTCAAGATCAAACATAATGTATTTAAACTTAAGTTTTTTAAGTTGTAAAACAAGTTTTTCTGTATCAACTTTATTAAAAAATTTTTTGAAATCATTTTTTTTAACTTCAATTCTTAAAAAATCGTTTTGCAACCTCGTTCTAAAAAATTTGTCCCAAAATTTTTTTATAATCTTTTCTGCTGAATATACTTTTTTAAGTTTATTTAAAGTAATTTTTTCGCCAAAAACTATCCTTGAAGACAAACATGCAAGCGGTGGTTTATCCCAAGTTGGAAGTTTTAACTTTTTTGACAATTCTTTAATTTCTTTTTTTGTTAACTTTACTTCTTTAAGTGGACTTATAACATTAAACAATTTTTTTGCTTTCTCACCTGGTCGGAAATCTGATAAATCGTCATAGTTTGTAGCATCAAAGATTACATCATAGTTTAATTTTTTTCTAATTTCTTCAAGTTTATTAAAAAGTTCTTTTTTGCAATAGAAACATCTGTTAGGCAAGTTTTTTAAAAAATTTTTATTTCTAAATTCTTGTGTTTTTATTATCAAATGTTTTATTTTATATTTTTTTGTAAACTTTTTTGCATCAATCAATTCTTCTTTAGTATAGGTTGGAGAAGTTGCTGTTACTGCTAAAACTTTATCTCCTAAAACTTTTTTACATACAAAAAGTAAAAAAGAACTATCAACACCGCCTGAATACGCTACTATAGCAGAATTATATTTTTTTATAAAGTTTTCAAGTTTGCTAAGCTTATTTATCATAAGGTTATGTAATCTACATCTAAATTAAATTTTTGAAATGGTTGTCTTGTTCACAATTTAGATGTTATATAAATATATTTTAAAACTTTTGATGAATTATTTGCTACATTATGAACAACATTTGGAGGAATATAAACTACCGAAGGTGATTTTAATTTTTTATATTTTTTCCCTTCAACAAAAATTATTGCTTCACCTTCTAAAATAACTATAACTTCTTCAACATTGTCTGTTTTATGTTCACCAACTGACTCACCTTTTTTTAAAACAACAATACCAGATGAATATCTAAAAGAATCTTCTTCTCGTTTTAAAAACTTTTTATATTTTTTGATGTTTTTTAAATACAAAGATTTTATTTTCATAGTGTAGGATAAATAACTAAATTATAAAATAAATTTCAACAATACCTTTTATAACAATCTTGTAGAAAATAAAACTTCGGAGTTCTCAAGTAAAGAAATATCGCCATAAGAAAAAATTTCGCCATTTTTTAAAATTATAACACTATCACATACTTCTTTTACAAATCTTATATCATGTGTTGCAATAATCTGTGTAGTTTTTATATTTTTTATCATTTGTTTAAACTCACGGACAGAAGCTGGATCTAAATTAGAGGTGGGTTCATCTAAGATGAGTATCTTTGGTGAGTTAACCAAAGCTGTTGCTAAACAAACTTTCTTTTTCTCACCATAACTTAGATGGTATGGTTGTCTTTCTTCATAACCTAAAATCTCAAGTTTTTCTAAAACTTCTCTAACTTTTATTTTTATATAATCTTCTTTATATCCTTGTTGTCTTAAAGAGTATGCAACATCATCAAAAACAGTAAGGTTAAAAAGTTGGTCATCTGGATTTTCAAAAACAAAACCAACATTTTTTCTTATCTCTTTAGCATTTTGTTTAACATCTTGACCAAAAATTTTTATTGTTCCTTCATAATCTAACAAACCAACAAGACAAAAAAGTAGTGTGGTCTTACCACTACCGTTTGCACCAAGTAATGCAACTTTTTGTTCTTCTTTTATCTCAAAACTTATATTTTTTAGTGCTTGTTTACCATCAGGATATTTATAAGATAAATTTTTTACTTCTATAATTGTTCTGCTCATAAATTTCTGTCTGCGCCACGAAGAATCATTGCTTTGTTAATTTTTTCTGCACGATTGTAACTTCTTAATAATAACACACCAACAAGTTTTGTTAATGTTTTAAGATTAAGTTTTTTTTGTTGTTTAAGTTTTACTGCAAAAGTCATTTTCTCAACTTCGTCTGTCAAAACAAAAAAGTATCTATAGATAAAAGAAAGAATTAAAAGTAAAAATTTTGGAAATTTAAAACTTTTAAGAGTAGTAAGTAAATCGTTAAATTTTGTTGTCTGTATAAGAATCAATAAAGACAAAATAATTGTATAACTTTTTAACACAACATTTAACACATCCAAAAAGTTTTGTTTAGTTATAAAATAACTAAACGATATAAGACACACAAAAGGAAGAATAACAAAAATCCTGCTTAACAAAAACAAAACTGGTATTTTTGCTAATTGAGAAATAAAAATTAAAAATAACAATAATAAAACTAAAATTTTACTGCTAAGCCCAAAAAACGAAACAAAAATTGCTATTGTTATAAAACTAATTAATTTTATTTTTGTATCAATCTTATGTACTAAAGAAGATAAACTACTATATTTATCTATAAAGTTATGTTTCATTAAATTTTTTCAAACTTTAGGATATGTGGGGAAATTTTTTCAATAAAACTTAAAATACTATATACAAAAACTGCTTCTATAATTCCAACAATAAGGTGAGAAAAAAGCATTGTAGGAAGTCCTACTGAAAGAACTAACTTTTTTGAAAAATATAATTCAAAACTACAAAGTACTGCTGAAATAATTGTTGTAATAAATGTTGCAAAAGAAGCAAAAATTTTTGTCTGTCTTATTTTCCAAATATAATATCCTAAAAAACTTCCAACAATGCCTATGTTAAAAAAATTTGTTCCTAAACTTATTATTCCCCCATGTTGAAATAACAACGCTTGTAAAAATAATACACAAAAAATAATTAAACTACTACTAAAAGGACCTAATAACACTGCTGTCAACACAACTCCTTCTAAATGAACAGATGTGCCACCAATAACAGGAAATGCAATTGTTTCTACTACAAAAACAAAACTTGCTAAAACACCCATTAATGGTATACGATTAATATCAATATTTTTTAACTTTTTTAATCCTAAAAATATAACTGCTAAAGATATAATACTTGTAGAAACTAAAATTTTTGGTTCTAAAAATCCATCTGGTATATGCATAAAATTAGGTTTGGAGGGACCTGGTTATATAGTTTTAAGTTTTGGATTTTAAATGTTTCTCAGCTAAAACATAAAAAACAATTCCACTAACACCTAAAATTATGCTAACACCAACAACAAGTTGTTGGAACAAACTAAATTTTTTTGTTTGTTCTTTAAAGACTTTTTTTTCTTCTGAAACAATTATTTCTTTCACAACACCATGGCCCATACCATCGTTAACTTCAATTTTCCAAATACCTTTTTTGTCTGGATAAAACAAAAATCTGCCATATATATCAGTTAGTCCTTGTTGAAACTCTTTCTTATCAGGTGAATAAACTTTAACTTCAGCATAGGATATCGGAGTTTTATCAACATCTTCATATCTTACTTCAATACCAACTCCACCTTCTATTATATTACACTCAACACCATGACTAAACAAAAAATATGGGAAAAACACTAAACTTAATAATATAAAATTTTTCATAACAAAACCACCTCTTTATTTTTCTACAAAAAATGTTAATGAAGAACCATATTTTTTATATGAAGTTGTTAAAAGATACTTTCCTGGATACTTTATGTCTAAATTAAAAACACCTTCTTTGTCTGTTTGAACAAAAAAATTCTTTTTTCCATCAATTGAAACAGAAACTGTAGTTTTTATAGGTTTTCCTTCAAACAAAACTTGAAATAAAATCTTATTGTTAATTTGTACACTTTCTTGTTTAAAAACAATCTCTAATTTACTTCCAACAGGTGTTGAAATAATATTTTGCTGTTTTATACTGACAATTGATTTACCAAAATAAATTTCTTCATTTTCAGGTGGACGACAAACAACAAAATATAAAACATAACTACCTGTTGTATCAAATACAACATAAGTAGTTCTTGCATCTTTTTCTTGCTCAAGTAAAAAAGTTTGTAATTTTTTGTCAGGTGTTAACACTTTTAGTTCTTTCAAAAAATTTTTTCCTAAAACAAAATCACCTTTTGGAAAATTATGTCCACTTCTTACAAAAACTTTTACTTTTTGTTGTAGAGTTGGTGCAAAAGTTTCTAAATCAATCCAATGTTCATGCGCAAAACATATAAAGTTTGTAAATATAGCAAAAATTAAAATAAATAATTTTTTTTGCATAAAAACATATCCCCCATTCATGTATTATTTTTTCGCAACCAAAAGGTTGCGATACTAATATACTAATATTTTAAAACCTATACATTAATGTAACATTTGCACGCATGCTATTTAAATCTTTACCAAACTCTAACCCTGTCTTAAAAATAATATTTTCAGCACCAAGCGGTGCATAAACTCCAGGCAAAACTGATATGTTTCCATCAAAATCGCCAATCAATTCAACTCCTGCTGCTATACCATGTGGATCTTGTGATATTGGTGTTTTAATACCAAAACCCCATTCTTTGATTTCTTCTTCACCATCTTTTCCATAAGTTAAATTCAAAGTTGTGTTGCTATGTATACCAAAAT
>CAZFSG010000052.1:0-8409 GCA_964521665.1 uncultured Elusimicrobia bacterium | reverse complement strand
ATGTTAATATCCTTGCAGTAGATACTTCAACATATATGCTTTCAATAAGTTTGTACAAAAATGGGAGTACTTATTGTATTTCAAAAAAATCTTCAGACCATTCTGAAGAACTAACAACAAGTTTAGATACTATGTTAAAAAAATCAAACCTTTGTTTGGATGATATAAATCTGTTAGGTGTTAATAGAGGTCCTGGAAGTTTTACTGGATTAAGAATAGGACTTAGTTTTATAAGATTGTTGGCAAAATTTTTGAAAGTAAAAATAATTGCTACAACATCGTTTTCAATGTTGGTGTACGAGTTTGTTAAAAAATATAAGATAAAAGAAAATTGTAAAATAATAACTTTGTTTCCGTCAGTAAAAAACGAATTTTATTTCTGCAAATTTGAATTTAAAAATAATAAAATACAAAAAATGTTGAAATACGGGTATATAAGACAGCAAGAAATAAATTTAGAAGAAGCAGATTATTTTGTAGTACCAAAATTTTTTGACACAAATTATAAAAATTATAATAATTTGGTTTCACTAAATTTTTCGTCAAAACAAATTATAGAATTGTTTTTAGATGAAGATAAAACTTTGTATGAAATAGTTTCGTATAAAGAACTTTTTCCTTTTTATATTAGACATACATATTATTAAAAATTGACAACTTCAAAATTAACAATTTTTAAAAAATTTTTTACCAACTATTGACAAAAAATAGTAAAATTTGGTAAAAATTAAAAAACATAAAATATTAAAATTTTGTGTAAGAGTTATGCAAGAAAAAGATTTATCAAAATTTAAAGAAGTAATGGATGTAAAAGAACTTTCTGAATACTTAGGTATTGGTAAATCAAAAATATACAAACTTATTCGAGAGAAAAAAATACCTGCATCAAAAATTGGTGGGCAATATAGATTCTCAAAATCTGTAATTGATAGTTGGCTTAAAGAAAATCTTATAACAAGAGAAAATTTGCAGTATTCATTAGATAAACTATTGAATAAAAATAAATGAGTAAAGATACATCGCATAGTTCTTCAATACAAAAAAGTCAACACGGGTTTTCACAAAATTGGTTTTTACAAATAAAAAATAGAATCTCAGATTATCATAAACTTGCTCGCCAATTAAATCTTACAATTGAAGAACAAAGAGGTTTACTTCATACAAAATTTAAGTTTGCTTTAACAGGGTATCTTTTGTCTTTAATTGACCAAAATAACGAACATTGTCCTATACGAAGACAATTCATACCTACAATTGATGAAATAAAAATTTTGCCTGAGGAAATATCAACTCAAAAAATTCAAAATGATAACAAGAAAGACGATTTTTTAGTTTTACCTGAAATTGTTCACAGATATCTAGACAGAATCACAATTTTGCTAACAGACCAATGTGCGGCATATTGCAGATTTTGTTCATATAAAAACTTTGTTGGTAAAAATGAATCTGAGATAACAAATAACGAGTTCCAACTTGTAATAAAATATCTTAAACAACATCCTGAAATTAACCATGTTATACTTTCAGGAGGTGACCCGTTAGTATTATCTGATGAAAAATTAGAATTTGTGTTGAAACATTTGCGACAAATACCACATATATCTGTTATTAGAATAGAAACAAGGATACCTGTTGTTTTACCACAAAGAATTACTCCTAAATTGTGCAATATGTTAAAAAAGTATCAACCTGTGTATTTGAATATAATGGTAAACCATCCTAAAGAATTAAATGATTATACAGAATATGTGTTTAATACATTATCTGATTATGGTATTCCACTTTCATCAAACACTGTACTACTTAAAGGAATAAATGATAAAGTACAAGTTTTAGCAGAATTGTTCAATAAACTTTTATCACTTAGAGTAAGGCCTTATCAACTGTTACAATGTGACATTGTTGAAGGAACATCGCATTTTAGAACACCACTTTCTGTGGGTATCAAAATTGTTAAACAACTAAGAAGCATAATATCTTGGTTTGCAATACCTAACTTTGTTCTTCATACGACGAATAATAGTAAAGTTGTTATAGAACCACAAGTTGTAATATCAAAAACAAGAAGTTCTGTTATGATAAAAGATTTTAACGATAATATATTTGTGTATCCAGAAAATAAATAAATTTTTAAAATTTATAAAACTCTTTAAAAGGGTTCTGTTAACTAAAAATGATGTTCTTTGAAATACAAAAAATTATAATTTGGTAGCAAAAAATGCAACAACATGGTTGTTGTAGTCCAAAATTTTTTAGTTATTTTGTAATGTAATAACTGCGTTATTGCAAAAAACTGCATATTATTTGTAGTTGCAGACCTTGGTCTGCTAAAATATATAGCAAAGCGAGCTTTGCAACTACAATTTTTACCTATTTTGTAGTAGCAAATTTTGGTTTGCTAAAAATGTTAAAGAAATGCAACAATATGGTTGGTGCACTCCAAAAGGTAAGTTTAGTAATTAGTAGGTGCAGGCTTTAGCCTGCGCAATTAATAAATAATTAACAAAAATCTTTAAAGAAGGAGGTATAAAAAAATGGCAGAAAAAGTAGCAAAAGTAGGTGTGAAAAAAGAAGATGGGTATCTCTACTATGTGGACAAAGATGGTGATGTAGCAAGAGTAAAAATGGCACGTGGGAGAAAAAAAGGTGGAAAACCACAAAAAGTAGCAAAAGTAGGTGTGAAAAAAGAAGAAGGGTATCTATATTTTATAGACAAAGATGGCGATATTTCAAGAGCAAAGATGGTTCGTAGAGGGAAAAAAGGTAAAAAATAAGTTTTGTAAATAAAAATAATTATTTGTTGCTAAAAATAAATTTAGAGAAGACTTGTGAGTTCTATTTTGTTAATCTGATTTACAAAAGATATTTTAAAATTGATAAGTTTGCTTATCAGATTTTCAAGTTCAGAATAAATTTTTTTCTGTCTCGCTGATACAAAAATTGCTCTATAAAAATTTTGTCAGATACAGACTTTTTATTATAAAGATTAAATCTAAAATTTTGTTTAAGGTGTTTTTTATTGTGAAAAAATTAAAAATTTATACTTTTTTAACCATTCCATTTTTTTTCTCATCTTTATTACATTCTGCTATTATAACTTCTACAGGTACTGCAGGTGTTCCACTTTTATGGAATTCAACTTCTACTTGGGATAGTGGGACAATCCCAACCATAGGTGATGATGTTGTTATTAGCCAAGGATTTATAGTCGTTGTTGATACCAAAAATGTATGTTATGCAGCATCGTTGAGTTTAGATAAATATGCTACATTAAGATTTTCTCCTGATGGTGTTACAGGAAGTACTTTGACAGTAAGTGGAGATATATCTTTTAATAATGGTGCACAAATAGAAATGTTGGCGTCTAACAAAAATGATAGTTTTTATTTTTCTTGCCAAAAACTTAAGTTGATAGAAAATAATGATTTTATAATCAGTATAGATACATCCGATGTAAATGTATCTATTAACATCTTTTCAGATATAGAGCTTGCAAAAAATGAATATGGTGGGTCAAAATTTGAAGTTGTTTTTGGCACAAATTCTTTAAACTCAAGTGTAGTTATTAACACTCGTGATTTAACTATTGGAGAAGGTTGCATATTTAATGTTGTCGCATTTTCAACAGTAAATTTTTCTCTATACGGTTCTGGTACACTAATAAACTATGGAACACTTTTAGTTGACTCTCCAGGTAGTGTTATTTTTGAAGAAGTAAAAAATAATACAAACATATATTTTTATAACTCCATTACTGGTACAATATTAGATATTTATTTAGGCCCGGTCATAAATTTTGGATATATGAATTTCATAGGTAGTGATCCAAACCCAGCAAATACTACCAAACCTGACCCTGAATCTGTTACAAGAACAATAAGCATTTCTGCTGATTATATTTTAACTGTGAAAAAAGATAAAAAAATAAACGTAGGGATGAAAATGGAACATGTTGCTGTCCACCATACAGGTCTTTGGAATACATTATCGCCTGAAGGGTACGAACTATATGGTATAGTTTTTATTGGAGCAGAAGCTTCTATTGACGGTGGAGGACATGATTATATAAGATTTTATAATTGTGACATTTCTTCTTCACCAGATACAGGAATACTTTTTAGAAATTGTAGAAGGATAAATCGTTGGTGGTATTCTCAAGGAATAAACTCAAATATTATAAGAAACTGTGTTCGTGCAGGTGTGTGGTTTAAAGATTCAAAGAATTCAGATATAATATACAACAAGATTTATTCAAACATAGGTGGTAATGTAGGCTACGGGATAAGGTTTGATAATTCTTCTGAAAACGAAATTTCATACAACGAAATTTATAACAACAAAATTCGTGGTATCTATCTTGAAAATTCTAACAAAAACTTAATTAATAGAAACAAAGTATATAACCAAATTGCAGAAGAAGGTATATCATTAGTAAGGTCAGAAAAAAATGTTATTGTAAATAACGAATGTTATAACAACCGTGTTTATGGTATAGCACTTGAGACACTTTCAAAGTACAACTATGTTGGAGCAAACAAATGTTGGGCAAACAAAGTTGGCGGTATTCGTGTAAGATACGGTTCTGATGGAAACATTTTTGTTATGAACATATCTACAGGTAACGCAGGCGATGTTGGTTATGATGTAGGCTACGGGTTCGCATCACATTCCTCTGTGGACAATTTATGTGTTGATGAGTATTATAGTGATAACAAATGTGGTGATATTTATATTGAAGGTGAAGAAAATACAGGTTATATTTCACAATTATGGTTAAAAAATTGTTTCTTAGGTTCTACTACAGAGTTTGCTAATACACCATATAAACAAGAGTTTACAAAAGAAAATTCTTGGGTTATAAGTCAAAACCATGACAGAATACCTGGACTTACAAGAATCTGGGGACAGTTCTCAATGCCACAACAATATCATGCATGGCATACGGAAAATAAGTTAAAGTTTAATTATTTTGACCAACTTTATGACACAAAATCTCATGGGTGGAATACTGTGTTATCTTCTTACGATACACCAATGTTAAGATATGACGATGGTGGTGTTGATGGTCCTGGGGGAACTAATGATATAACCTCAATTACTACAAGTTCTACTACAAAATCAGAAGTGTGGATAGTAAGTTATGGGTATGGGCCAGATAATGACAAATGGCTGGTTTACGGAACAAAATCTGGTTTTCAAACAAGGTTATTAACTCATGATGAAGATTATATAAGTGACAATGGCGAAGTTAAGTTTAGAATAACACATAGAGCGTCACCTATATCACCTGGTGAACAATATGTTTTTGTAACAATTGCAGAATCAAAAGATAAAAATGTACAAAAAGTAGTTAACTTATGTGATTTCTCAGATCCAAACTATATTGGTGCAAGTTTTGAAAATAAGGAAAATGCTACTATAGAATTTGTAGGTGTTTCTACAGCACCAACTATTGTAACAAGAAAACTTGCTGAAGATAAAAATTATAACATAATTGCTGATACAGAATTTTTTTATTACGGATTAACATTAGGTGGAACTATCACTAAAATTGAATATACAAGTTTTACATTTCTAAATTCTAACGGGCTCGCATTCAATAGTTCACCATTAAATAATACAAATAATATCTATATTGCTAACTTACAACCTGCTACAACATACACTACATTTATTACTGCCAACAATGTCATACATATTTTTGACAATATTGTTCTTGATACAAACACAGCATCAACTGCAGCACGGTTCAATATTCGTGCAAAAAATTCTGTTTTAACATTCAAAGATTACAAACGTCCATTCTTACCTGATGAGTTAATTAACAGTACAGTTTATTGGGATCCAACGATTGTTTACAGTGGTCTTACAGGTTTTGAAGATGATGGTGTTGAACCAAATTATGTTGACAGGTTAGGTTCTGTAGAATTTCAAGTGAAATATTTTGACCGCGGGTTAGCAAGTGGTGGTAATCCACCAACTACTGTCCAAGTATGGATTGATTTAAACGACGATCTTATTTTCCAAACTACAGAACAATTCGGTATGACACTTAAAGCAGGTGTAGGAAATGATGGTGATTATACAAATGGCGAAATTTACCATTTTGTGTTAAGAAACATAAATTATCCGTTTGGCAGTATTGGTAGAAGTGGTGGTAGAATAAAATATAGATTCTATGCTGAAAATCCATATAGTGTGACTATTGCAACATATTCGTATAATATATATTCTGCAACATTGCCAGTAGTGTTATCAAAAAATGAAGCGTCAGGTCAAGCAACCGAAATTAAAACTTTTATTGTTAAAGGTACACCTCCTAAGGTTGTTGTTGAAACACCAACTACTGAACAAACAGGAGTAGTGACAATAAAATACTGGTTAATTGACGAAGATGATAAACCTGAACCATACAATTATTGTAAAATAAAAGTTGAATTTCGTGATACTGATGGTAAATGGAAACCTGCTACAAGATGGGTTGCTTCTGAACCAACAGAGAATTTAGTTGCTTCTTTATCTGGTAGTGAACATATATTTATGTGGGATTCGTCAACTGACCTGCCAAATAAAGATGTATCTACTGCTATACGTATAACACCTGAAGATGAAGATGGTGTGGGTAACGCAGTACAAACAGGTAGTTTTCAGGTTGACAATATTGTTGCAACAAAACTTGTGTTCGTTACTGCCCAACAAGAATTACTTACAGGTTCTACTTCACAAATTATAATTGTCCAAGCACAAGATGAAGTTGGAAATAGAGATGTTGATATTGAAGGTGTAGTTAATTTGAATACAACATCTACTAATTATGCTTTTGTAAGTTCAACTGCAAATGTTGACATTGGGAACACTGTATATATGACATTAGGTGAAGCAAGGTTTAGATACAGAGATGAACAAGCAGGTAGCCAAACTATTACTGTTTCATATCCTGGATTACAATCAGCATCGCAAGTATACTGGATAACAAGAGCAGTAAGCGTGTTTTTCTCAAGTGTTACTATTATTGATAATTATACAAAGTATTATGAATCAGTTGTAGGGTCAACAGTTAATGTAATCGTAACATTGAAAGATGTTGCAAACCAACCTGTATCAAACAAACAAGTTTCAATTTCAGCAACTGGTTCCCAAAACATAATTAGTCAACCTCAAGATAAAACTAATAGTTTAGGACAAGCATTTGCTACAATATCATCTACAAAAGCAGAATTAAAAGTTATAACTGGATATAATGTGACAGATAACCAAACTATTTTATCAACTGCTACAGTTATGTTTTTACCAGGCAGTGATCTTATTGCTGGGAAACCATCACCATCTGTTTCTACAATTGAAACTACAGCAGTTGATGTTTTAGTAGGTTCAACAGTTATAATAACAGTAACACTTAAAGATCAGTATGGAAATATAATATCCTCAGGGATACCATCAATTGGACAAAAACAAGTTTTAATTTATGTGGATAACAAGCCACCAGAAGATAATTTCGTTATTGTATCAAGTTATACAGATGTTAATGGTCAAGTAAAAGCACAATATACTGGAAATGTTTCTGGTACAAGAACATTTTTTGCAAAAGTTGTAGATTTTGATCTTACACTTGTATCTACAGTGACTGTGAACTTTAAAAGTTTGCCAGAATTGTATGCGTCTGATACTTCATCACCAGTCGTGATATCTATTTGGCCACAGAATGGTAGTAAGTTTACAGTTGCAGTAAGTTCTGTACAGATAATTTTTGAAGATTCGGGTGGTTCAGGAGTAACTCTTTCAGCACAAACAATTAAACTTTACCGTCCTGATGGTAGCGAAGTTCCAACTATAAAATCGTTAACACAAATTGGTGCAACTACATATCTTATTTTGTTATTATTCCCACCACAGGATGTTAACGGAGAATACAGAATTAATATAACATTAGTTGATAACGCAGGAAATACTTCGCCATCATATACCTCAGTTTTTTTAATAAACATTATAACAACAGAAGATGTTTTTAAAAATAGTGTAATTATTTATCCGAACCCTTCAGATAAAGGAGAGGTTAAATTAAGATATTCTCTGTTAAACCCAGTAAAAAAAGTTTCTTTAAAAATTTATAATATCTTAGGAGAACTTGTGAAAGAAGAAGAACTTGATAATACTGCTGGTGATAAAGAATATGTATGGTTGTGTGATAACCAATCAAAACAAAAAGTAGGTAGTGGTGTGTATATCTGCAAAATTATTGTTGAAGAAACATCTGGTAAAAAATATGTTGTAACTAAAAAACAAGTCGTTATTAAAAAATAGTTCTTTTATGTTATCTTTAATTAAAAAAGGTTCTGTTAACTAAAAATGGTGTTCTTTGAAATAGAAAAAAATTATAATTTGGTAGCCGCAGACTTCAGCCTGTGTAAT
>CAZFSG010000051.1:0-8424 GCA_964521665.1 uncultured Elusimicrobia bacterium | reverse complement strand
TACCACAAATTTTTGTTTTACCTACAGAAAAATCTCTATGGTTAAACAACTTGAACTTAAACTTGTTTGCTAAATAATCTATAATCATAAATCCTATGTTGTGTCTATCATAAATATGTTCTCTTCCAGGATTACCTAAACCAACAATAAGTTTGATCTTCATTTCCTCACCTCTTTGTCTCAATAACCAAACGTTATACCGTATCTATAATAAGTAGTTATCAAAAATTGATTATGATATTTCCATCCTTCCCAGATCCAATTATTCATCTCCATAGAATCAGTAACCACATGTCCAATTTCAAAATAAGGACCAAATTTTAAGACTATTTTATTATTCATGATTATATTAAAGTACAAACCAAAACTAAGATTAAGTCCATAATTGATATTAGCCAAAATTTCACTATACGCTCTACTTCCATCTTTATTACCAAATGCACATTCATAGCTTGCTATATTTAAACCTAATCCAACACAAGGTTCAACAAACTTTGTTATTGGATATATACCTTTTACACCAATTTGTGACAAAAAAACTTTTGATATATAATAAATATCCTGAGGCAATGGTGGTGAATCTGGATGCCATTGTCCACCACTCGCATCATATATAGCAGGTCCAGTTAGAACATTTCCTTCTTTACCAAGTAAAACTTTATATTCTCCTATAAGAAGATTTAAAAAAATATCAGAATATTTAGTAATTCTAAAATTAATACTTCCTCCACATTGATACCCATTAAACAACTCTTTATTATTCAAATTTTCATCAACAAATCCCCAATGACCTAAATAATTTCCACCCATTTCCCACGGATTTACTCCAAAACCAAATATTGCACTGAACCCAAAAGAATTCCAGTAATTATTTTCTGAAGTATTTTGAAAACTAATTTCTCCAAATAAAATTTTATTTAAAAAAATAAATAATATGAAAAACCCTGTTAATATCTTTTTCATTTATTTTCTTTTTCAGAAGAAGTTTCTTCTTTCTTTCCTTTAGCAATAACCTCTGGTTCTTGTGCAGTAGTTGCTGCTTCTGCTGTTGGTAGCACTTCTTCAACTTTCTTTGAAATTATATGTACAACAATTGTATCAGGTGGTTCTAAGATTGTAAATTTTTCTTGAGGAATATCTTTAACAGTAATTGCTTGTCCTATTTTTAAATGTGAAATATCAACTTCTATATAAGGTGGTATATCTTTGGGTAAACATTTAATTCTTACTTCTCTTAAAGGAAAATCTATCATTCCACCTGTAAGTTTTAAAACTTCCTCTTCACCTTTAAGATGTATAGGTATTTTTACTTCTATTTTCTCTTTTAACGAGACAACTTGGAAATCAACATGTATAGGTTTATCAGTTATAGGATCCTTTTGTATTTCTTTTATAACCACATGATGTTCTTTACCATCAACAACTAAATTAAATAATGTTCCTTCAACAGAAGTTTGACTAATTAAATGTTCTATTATTTTCTCGTTTACCCATAGATGTATAGTTTTTATTTTACTTCCATATGCTACCGCAGGTATTAAACCTTTCCTTCTAAATTCTTTTAATTTAGATTTTGTAGTAGGTTGTCTAAGTTCTGCTGTAATTTTAATTTCCTCCATAACTTTATTCTCCTTTTTTATACAAAAAGTTCGCTTACCGAAGTGTTTAAATTTATTCTTCTGATTGCTTCAGCTAAAATTTTCCCCACTGACAATACTTCTATTTTATCATTTTTTTTATTCCCAAGAGGGATTGTATTAGAAACAACCAATTTCTCAAGTTTTGACTGTTCAACTTTTTTTTCAGCAGATGAACTTAATACTGGATGTGTACATGCAGCATAAACCTTTTTTGCACCGTGTTCTATAAGTTTGTCCACAACTTTTAACAATGTCCCACCCGTATCAATTATATCATCAACAACAATAGCTATTTTATCTTTTACATCACCTATAACATGTAAAACTTCAGCTTGGTTAGGTGAAGGTCTTCTTTTATCAACAATAGCTAAAGAAACACCAAACCGTTTTGCAAACGCTCTTGCTCGTTCAACACCACCTGCGTCAGGTGAAACTGCAACAACTTGTTCTTTATTTTGGAAATCTGGATGTTTACTAAAATATTCTAAAAATACAGGTGTTGCATACAACTGGTCCACTGGGATATCAAAAAATCCCTGTATTTGTCCAGCGTGTAAGTCCATTGTTAAAACTCTGTTAGCACCTGCTGCTACAATAAGGTTTGCAACAAGTTTTGATGTAATAGGCACCCTAGGTTCTGTTTTTCTATCTTGTCTTGCATAACCAAAATATGGTATAACAGCAGTAATCCTTGCAGCAGATGCACGTTTTAACGCATCAATAATTATCAATAATTCCATCAAGTTTTCATTTACTGGAGGACAAGTTGGTTGAACTACAAAACAATCTGCCCCACGAACATTTTCTTCAATTTTTACTTCTATTTCACCGTCAGCAAACCTTCCTACATAAATTTTTCCAGCAGGTATCTTCAAGTATTCTATAATTTCTTGATATAATTCTTTGTTGACAGAACCACAGAAAACTTTGAGTTCTCCACTCATGACACATCTATCCTCTTTAATTACTAAACAGTTTTTTAATTATTTCATGATTATATTTATGCACCTCTTGAGCCCGTGCAATCACCAAAGTATTTTTTGGTACATTTTTTGTCACAGTAGAACCCGCACCAATAACTACATTACTACCAATTTTTATTGGTGCTACAAGATTCACATTTGACCCAACAAAAACATTTTTACTAATATATGTTTTATGTTTTTTTATACCATCATAATTACAAGTAATAGTTCCAGCACCAATGTTAACATTTTCTTCTATCACAGCATCACCAATATATGAAAGATGATTAATTTTTGTCCCACTGTTAATCTTACTTTTTTTTACTTCAACAAAATTTCCTATTTTAACTTCGTCATAAAGTTTTGTTTGAGGACGTATCCTACTGAACGGTCCTATACTACATTTATTACCAATATCAGCCAAATCTACGTATGAGTAAACAATTTCTGTGTCATTACCGACTTTGCTGTGTGAAATAAAACTATATGGTCCTATAACACAATTTCTACCAATTTCTGAGTTTATAATTACACATCCTTGTAAAACTTTTGTTTCAGGCTCAATTTTTGTATTACAATCTATATAAACTGTTTGTGGAAGAATAATTGTCACACCTGACAACATCAGGTTTTCTAAAACTCTTTTTCTTACAATCTCTACAACTTCTGCAAGATCTTTTTTTGTATTTACACCTTTTACTTCGTTAATATCCTTACATACAACTGTTTGTTTTGAAGATAAAAATTTTACTACATCTGTAAGATAATACTCACCTTTGTTGTTGTCCGGTGTTATTTGTTTTAATGCAGGCCATAAGTTCGGCAATGAAAATATATATATCCCCGTATTTACTTCTTTTATTAACTTCTGTTGTTGTGTAGCATCAACTTCTTCAACAATTGCAACAAATTTTTTTGAAATATCACGAACAATCCTTCCATACCCATAAGGATTTTCTAAAAAAACAGATAACACACTACATTCAACCGAATTAGAACAATGTTGTTTTATTAACTCTTCTAAAGTTTCTTTGCTAACAAGAGGAACATCTGCTGAAAGAACAACTAAGTATTTCTCAGATTTTGAAACATATTTTTCTACAAGTTTCAATGCATGACCTGACCCAAGTTGTTTTTCTTGATAAACAAACACAAATTTATTTTTTAATCTCCTACCAACAGAAGATTGTAAAATTTTTTGTTTTACTAAATCAGATTTGTATCCAACTACAACATAAACTTTGTAAAAATCTAACTCTTTAACAGTTTGTAGCAAATGTTCAATCATTAATTTACCACAAATATCTAACAACACTTTCGGGACCTCAGACTTCATTCTTGTTCCTTCACCTGCAGCAAGTATTACACAACTTATGTTTTTCATAACTTTATCTTCTTTTTATATTCTTCTGCAGTTGTATGATACACCTTTGCTTGTGATTCAAGTATTGAAAGTTGGTTACATAGTTGTTTAAGTTCTTGATTATCTATTAACCCTTTTTTGTATAAAAAATATGTCTTTCTACCTATCTCAATAAGTTTTTCTAACTTTTTTTGTTCAAGTTTTAATTCTTTTAGTTTTATTTTTCCTAACCTTGTACCATAGATAACATCTTGTTGTAAAATCTTTTTAACTTCATTAAATATGTTAGTAAATTTTTCAATTGTCTGTTTAAAAACACTTTTTTTCATAGTTTTACTTTATTATATTACAACACAATCTTTGTTAGTATCAACGCGTTTGCATCAGCAGGTGGTGTTTTACAATACTTCCATGTGGAAACAATTTTTTTTAGTTGGTCTAACGAAATTTTACCAGTTGCTGTTTGAATCAACAAAGACATTATGTTACGAATCATATGTTGTGTAAATTTTGTTCCTATAAATTTAAAAATTATAAACTGTTGAACTTTTGATACTTTAATTTTTATTTTACAACCTTTTGTTCTATTATGTTGAGCATCTTCTTTTGTTGCAACAAAATTAAGATTTTTACAATTTGTTATAATTTTTATTGCTTTATGTAGAATCGACATTGAAATTTTCTTTCTTACCCAGAAACTGTATTCTTTTAGTAATGTTGGTGGTGTAGGAGAATTGTATACAACGTAATAATATATTTTATATTTTGGTTTGAGTTTACTTTTACTAAATAATTTACTAATTTTTACAA
This sequence comes from uncultured Elusimicrobia bacterium, assembly GCA_964521665.1. Classification (GTDB taxonomy): domain Bacteria; phylum Elusimicrobiota; class Endomicrobiia; order DTEH01; family DTEH01; genus JANXDG01. Next base: position 3,646 of record CAZFSG010000051.1, on the reverse strand, counting down.
TTTTAACATCTTCGGGTAAAAAATAATTTATTGTTTCCAAAAATTTTTTTGTATCAAAATTTTTATCACATACAAGCTTCGCTATGTTCCCTACAGAATGTACACCTCTGTCAGTTCGTGAAAGAAAAGAAACTTTAGAATTTTTTGTATTCAACAAATTATTAAAAACTTTTTCAAGAACACCTTCAACTGTTCTCAAAGAACTTTGTTTTTGAGAACCATAAAAATTTTTACCATTGTATTCAACTACAAGTTTATAAATTGCCACTTGTGTTTTTTGACATTTTAATTTCGTTGATCAAATCTGTATAAGTAATAAGTTGTATATTTTTTTCTCTGAGATACGCTTTAAGTTTTTGGTCACAACTTGCTGAAAGTTCATATTCGCGCCATAGTTCACCATAACCCGGGTGTGTCATAAGTTCAGCAATTGTATATGGTTCATCAATATTTCCCCAATACCATCCTTCAATAAAATACGGCGGTGATACAATATCGTTTTCTTCAATTATTTTTTTAAACTCGTCATACAGATTCGGATCAAACATTATCTTTCTGCTAAACCTTATACCATAAATTTTATATTCTTTCATCAATTCAATAACTTTAGGAAAAATTTCTTTAATTAAATGTACATGATGATGTCCTGTAATATGGTCTGGATAAATATCTTTTGATAACACAGATTCAATTTGTTGTCTTATTTTAGAACAAATTTCATCTATTGGTAAAGGTGAAATTTTATATCCTATGATACGCCCACGACTATGATCTATTTCAAAATACTCGTCTAAATCTAAATGTATTCCTATTTTTAACCTTGGATTATCTTTTATAAGGTTTATCGCATCTTCAAAACCTTCTTTTGTTGTCATTAAACTTGCAGTTGTTACAACACCATCTTTAAACGCTTGAATGATTCCTTGGTTAACTTTTGGATTGAGTCCTAAATCGTCTGCATTAACTATAAGTTTTTTCATACAATTTTTTTGTTCACCAATTCTTCAAGAATTTGGACAGCATTAAGTGCTGCTCCCTTAAGCAAATTGTCTGATACTATCCACATTACTATGCCATTATCACAAGACAAATCTTCTCTTATTCTTCCTACATAAGTTATCTGTTGAGATGTAGCATCTAAAGGTGTTGGGTATCTCAAAGTTGGTTCTTCATTAAAAGGATCATCTACAATTTTTACTGATTGATGTTTACTTAAAATTTCTTTAACTTCTTTGGCACTAATTTTCTTTTCTGTCTCAATCCATACAGATTCAGAATGTGCTCTAAATACTGGAACACGAACACATTGTGCTGAAATTTTAATATTTTCATCTTCTAAAATTTTTTTTGTTTCATTTACCATTTTCATTTCTTCTTTAGTATACAAATTTTGTAAAAAAATATCAATCTGTGGTATTAAATTAAATGCGATTTGTCTTGGAAAAACAGAATTTTGTTGTTTTTTAGTTAAGAAAAGAGAATTATCATTTGAAATTAAAGATGGTTGTTGTTCAAGATTTTTGATAACACTTTTTGTTTCTTCAAAAAGTTCAACCATTGCTTTACCACCTGCTCCTGAGACCGATTGGTATGTTGAAACAATTATTCTTTTAATTTTTGCAACTTTATGTATCGGTGCTAAAACAACAACCATTTGTATTGTTGAACAATTAGGGTTAGCAATAATTTTTTTATCTTTTGACAATGTATGTGAATTCACTTCAGGAACTACTAAAGGAATCTGTGGTTCCATACGCCACGCTGAAGAATTGTCTACTACAAAAATACCTTTTTGTGCAAAGATAGGTGCGTATTCTTTTGAAACACTTGCTCCAGCAGAAAACAAAGCAAGATGTATTTCTTTTGAATATTTTTCAACATTTTCTTTTGTAAGTTCAATAACCTCGTATTCGTTATTTTTAAACTTTATTTTTTTACCTTTAGACCTGCTTGATGCAAATGGGTAAATTTTATTTACAGGAAAATTTCTACAAGATAACATATTTAACATTTCTTGTCCTACAGCACCTGTTGCACCAACTACTGCTATGTTATACATATTACCTCCTTTATATTTACGTTGTGATAACTATTTTATGATGTTTATGAAAATCTTTTAATTGCGTGGACATCACACCACAGTCTATAGTAGTCGCAACCTTTAGGTTGCGTTTTTCGTTGACAAAATTACGCAGGCTAAAGCCTGCGACTACCAATAATTAAACTTGCATTTTGGACTGCAACAACCATGGTTGTTGCAATTTTTAGCAATAACGCGGTTATTGCACTCCAAAATAACTAAAAAATTTTGGATTTCAACAATCATGTTGTTGCATTTCTTTGGACTGCAATATTATTAGCGCTAATTAAAATTAGCGAATACAAAATTTTTTGGACCGCAATAACCATGTTATTGCAATTATAAGCAGGCTAAAGCCTGTGATTACCAAAAATTTATATTTTGTCCAAAACTTAAATTTTGTTCAACAAATTTTAAACTAAATTTGCAACTAAATCACCAACTTGTGTAGTTGTAAGTCCCATCTTACCTGCAGCCAAACTTTTTATTTTACCACTTAATAATGCTTGTTCTATTGCATGTTCAATAGATTTTGCCATAGATTCTTCACCTAAAAATTCTACCATCATTGCTGCAGCAAATATCGCTGCTAAAGGATTTATCATATTTTTACCTGCATATTTTGGTGCAGAACCACCCATTGGTTCAAACATTGACACACCATTAGGATTTATATTTCCTCCTGCAGCAATACCTAACCCACCTTGTATTATTGCAGCAAGGTCTGTTATAATATCTCCAAACATATTTTCTGTAACTACAACATCATAATACTCAGGATTTTTCACAAACCACATACAACATGCATCTACATGATTATAATCTTGCTTTATATCAGGATATTCTTTTCCTACTTCTTGGAACACTCTCATCCATAAATCACCACAATATGTTAAAACATTTGTTTTATGTACTAAAGTTAACAATTTCTTTTTATTTCTTTTTCTTGTATACTCATATGCATAACGAATACATCTTTCAACTTGACTATAAGTATAAACCATAAGTTGTGTTGCAACTTCGTTCTTTGTTCCTTTTTGCATAACACCACCTATACCTGTGTATACACTCCCTGTATTCTCTCGGATCACAACAAAATCAACATCTTGTGGATTTTTATCTTTTATAGGACAATCTTCAGCACGGAATAATTTCACAGGACGAAGGTTTATGTATTGATCAAAAGTAAATCTTAATTTTAACAAAATACCAACCTCTAAAATTCCAGGTTTTACATCAGGATGACCAATCGCACCAAGGTATATAGCATCAAATTTTTTAAGTTCTTCAATTGCAGAATCAGGTAATGTTTCACCTGTTCTCAAATATCGTTCACCGCCAAAGTCAAAATAAACAAATTCAAATTTTACATTATATTTTTTTGCCGCTGCAGTTAAAACTTTGATACCTTCAGCTATAACTTCAGGTCCTGTACCATCTCCTGGAATAACTGCAATGTGATATGTCTTCATTATTCCTCCTGTTTACTTAAGTACTGTTAACTTTTTTTTATGATATTTATGAAAAATAAGATTCTTTTTCGCAGACTGAAGCCTGCAACCACCA
>CAZFSG010000050.1:0-8492 GCA_964521665.1 uncultured Elusimicrobia bacterium | reverse complement strand
GACAAAAATGAAGATAGAGTTTTTACAAAAAGTTCATGTAATTGTTTAGGATTTGCTTTACCTTTAGTTTTTTTCATTGCTTGACCAATTAATGCAGAAATTGCCTGTGTTTTGCCAGAAAGATAATCCTGCACAATTTTTGTATTTTCATTTATTACTTCTTGCACAACTTTTTTTAATTCTTCGTTGTCTGTTATTTGAACAAGATTTTTTTCTTGTACAATTTGTTGTGGTGGTTTTCCAGTATCATACATATAAGAAAAAGCTTCTTTTACTAATTTTGATGATAGAACACCATCAATATATAATTTTACTAATTCAGCAAGATCTTCAGGTTTTATTTTATGTTCATTAAATGACTTATTTTCTTGATTTAACCGTCCTAAAAGTTCTGTTGTTATCAAATTAGAAATATTTTTTGCAACAGAATTAATTTCAGCGGGTTTGTATTTTTGTTTATATATTTTTATAGTGTTATCAAAAAATTCAGCCATCGCTTTATCCGAAGTTAATACTTTGCTATCATATTCTGTAAGTCCATAATCTTTTTGAAACCTAATTCTTTTATAATGTGGTAATTCAGGTAATTGTTGTTTAATTTCTTCAATCCATTGGGGAGATATTTCTAGAGGTAACAAATCGGGTTCAGGGAAATATCTATAATCATGTTCTTCTTCTTTCGTACGCATAGGTTGTGTAGTAGAAGTATTTTCATCCCATAGACGTGTTTGTTGTATAACTTTTTCACCTTTTGATAGAAGATTTTTTTGTCGTTCAATTTCATAACTCAACGCCTCTTTTATAGATTTAAACGAATTCATATTTTTAAGTTCTGTTTTTGTCCCGAGAGGGATTTTTTTGTAATCATCAATAACAAAAGTTTCATCAACAACTGCAACAGATACATTAGCATCAACTCTAAATGTCCCTTTTTCCATGTCACAATCAGAAACTTCTAAATATCTAATTGTATCTCTTAGCGTGGTTAAGTATTCAATCGCTTCTTCACAAGAGAATAAACATGGTTGACTAACAATTTCTATTAATGGTGTTCCTGCACGATTGTAATCTACTAAAGAATAACTTAATTCTTCTTTACCAATTGCATGAAGAAGTTTACCTGCATCTTCTTCTAAATGTATCCTTTTTATATAAACTTTTTTTATATTATTTTTATTGACAATTTCTAAAAAACCATCTGTTGCAATCGGTGATTCATATTGTGATATTTGATAATTTTTAGGTAAGTCAGGATAATAGTAATTTTTTCTTGCAAAAATAGATTGTGTATTAATTTTACAATTCAAAGCTAATGCTGTTTTTATTGCAAGTTCAATTGCTTTTTTATTTATAGTAGGTAAAACACCAGGTTGTCCTGTACAAATAGGACAAATATTTTTATTTGGTTCAACACCATATTCTACTTTACACGAACAAAACATTTTTGTTTCTGTTTTGAGTTGAACATGTACTTCAAGACCTATAACAGGAATAAATTTTTGACTCATTTTATTATTAATACTTTTTCATTAGGTTTTTTATAATTCAGCTCTTTGCGAATATAATATTCAATAGTATCAGTATCAGTTTGAAGTAAATATATTTCTTCTTCTAATTTTTTATTTTCTTGTCGAAGGTGTGTAAGTTGTGATTTTAAAATTTTGAGTTGTTTTTTTAAAAATATATATTTAAAAATACTATTTGAAACAAAAAAATAAAAAAGTATTGTTGCTGCTGCTACAATAATTATTGTGTTTAAAAAATCAACTTTTAAAAAGTTGATTTTGAGTTCGTTTTGTTTTTTTTTATACTTCACATTTTTTGAGAAAACACTTTGTTTCCTAAAAACACAGATTTTTTACCAAGTTCTTCTTCAATCCTTAAAAGTTGGTTGTATTTACAGATTCTATCAGTTCTTGATGCAGAACCTGTTTTTATTTGTCCTGTGTTAAGTGCAACTGATAAATCAGCAATGAATGTGTTTTCAGTTTCACCAGACCTATGAGAAATTATTGCTTTATATTTGTTTTGATAAGCAATTTTTACTGTTTCAACTGTTTCTGTTAAAGTTCCTATTTGGTTAAGTTTTATTAATATAGCATTTGCAATTTTTTCTTGTATACCTTTTTTGAAAATTTTTGGGTTTGTAACAAAAATATCGTCTCCCACAAGTTGAATTTTATGCCCCAGCTCTTTTGTAAGGAGTTTCCAACCATCCCAGTCGTTTTCTGCTAAACCATCTTCAATTGATACAATAGGATATTTGTTAACAAGTGTTTTATAAAACTCTACCATTTGTTGTGAAGTTTTTTCTTTATTTTCTTTTTCACCTAATAATACATATACATCGTCATAAAACTCAGATGCTGCTGGGTCTAAGGCTATGTATACATCTTTGCCAGGTTCATAACCAGCTTTTTTAATTGCTTCAACTAAAAGTTCTAACGCTTCTGTGTTAGAAGATAAATTTGGTGCAAACCCACCTTCATCACCAACCGATGTTATATAACCTTTTGTTTTCAAAACAGCTTTTAATGAATGGAACACTTCTGTACCATATCTTAACGCTTCAGAGAAACTTTTTGCTCCAGCAGGAACTATCATAAATTCTTGTAAGTCAACATTATTATCTGCATGTTTACCACCATTTAAAACATTCATTAGTGGTACAGGTAAAACATAATCTTTTTCTTTTATTCCATAAATCTTTCTTATATATTTATACAACGGCATTTTATAAAAATTTGCTGAAGCACAACATACAGCAAGAGAGACACCTAAAATAGCATTCGCACCTAGGTTAGATTTTGTTTCTGTACCATCAAGTTGAATCATAAGTTCATCAATTTTTTGTTGTTGAGACGCATCGAATCCTTTAAGCTTTTTTGCAATAATATTGTTTACATTAGATACAGCTTTAAGAACACCTTTACCTAAATATCTTGATTTATCTCCATCACGAAGTTCTAACGCTTCGTTTTCACCAGTTGATGCACCTGATGGTACTTGTGCTCTCCCTAAAGTTCCATCAGACAAAATAACATCAACTTCTACCGTAGGATTACCTCGTGAATCTAAAATTTCTCTTGCTTTAATTTTTTGTATTTTTGGTTTTGTAGCTTTCATTTTAATCTCCTTTCTTAAAGGATATTTAATTTAAAATTTTTCTTTGTCAAATATGGTACAAAATTAAAATTTGTGTTAGTAGAGATTTATTTATATATCCAGATTTTTAACTTCTAACGCATGTGCTTCAATAAACGCACGACGTGGTTCAACTTTTTCACCCATCAATGTTGAAAAAATTCTGTCTGCTTCATAAGCATCTTCTATTTCTACTCTAATAAGTTTTCTTGTTTTAGGATTCATTGTCGTTTCCCATAATTGCTCAGGATTCATCTCACCTAACCCTTTGTATCTTTGTAGTTCAAACCCATATCTTGATATTTCATCTATTGTTTTTGCAAATTCCTCTATCGAATTGATTGTTAATTGTTGATTTTGATGAACTATAGATACTTTAGCTTCTCCAAAAATAAGTTTGTCTAACCCGTATTTCTCCAATACTTTGATATTTTTTAATAATGGTTCAAACTCCCATAATTCTTTAAAATAGTACATAACTATATCTGTTTCTGCATCAAAATTTTTTAAAAATTCTTCTTTAGCAGACCTGTATTCTTTTTCGTTGAAAATAAACTTTTTTTGTTTATTATATGAAACTACACTTATAGGGAACTTCTTTTCTTGAATAAACTTCCTTATTTCTTCTAATGAGACATCTTTGTTTTTTAACTTTGATAATAACATTTTAGTACTTACCACTGTTTTAAAAATTTCATATAAAATACTACTATTTTCTTTGCACGAAATTGTTTTTTTATTTATCAAAAGGTTTGCTCGTGTTGCAAGATCTTTTAACAAAATTTCTTGTATTTGTTGTTCCGTATCAACATAAAATTCTTTCTTATCTTTTTTGACACGGTATAATGGTGGACATGCAATATAAACATAGCCGTGCTCAATAAGAGGTGTCATCTGACGATAAAAAAATGTTAAAAGTAAAGTTCTTATATGTGCACCATCTACATCTGCATCCGTCATAAGAATAATTTTGTGATACCTTACTTTTTCTATATTAAATTCGTCTTTTCCTATACCACCTCCAATTGCTGTAACTAATGTTTTTATTTCTTCATTACTTAACACCTTTACCAACCTTGATTTTTCAACATTTATAATTTTTCCTTTTATTGGAAGGACAGCTTGGAAAGTTCTGTCGCGTGCTTGTTTTGCAGAACCACCTGCTGATTCACCTTCTACAATAAACAATTCACAAATTTTAGGGTCAGATTCAGAACAATCTGCAAGTTTACCTGGTAATGTTGCGGTTTCAAGTAAACTTTTTTTGCGGACAAGTTCTCTCGCTTTTCTTGCAGCATCTCGTGCTTCAGCAGCAGAAATCGCTTTTTGACAGATTTTTTGTGCAATTTGTGGATTTTCTTCAAAAAAAGTTGATAATTCTTCAGTTATGACAGATTTTACTATACCTTCTATTTCTGAATTACCAAGTTTTGTTTTTGTTTGTCCTTCAAACTGTGGATTAGGCATTTTTATTGATAACACTAAAGTTAATCCTTCTCGGACATCATCGCCAGTTATACTAAGTTCTTTATTTTTTAACAAATCGTGTTTCTTAATATAATCATTTACAACTCTAGTTAATGCAGATCTAAAACCAGAAAGATGTGTACCACCTTCTGTAGTATGGATAGTATTTACAAAAGAATATTCTCGTTCCTCATATTCATCATTATATTGCAACGCTGCTTCTACAATTACATCTCCCTCTTTTTTATAAATATAAATTGGTTCAGGATGAAGAACATCTTTATTTTTGTTTAAAAATTTTACAAATTCTTTTATACCACCTTCGTACTTAAATGTCCTTTCTTTTTCTTCTTCACGTTCATCTATTAATGTTATTCTTAATCCAGGATTAAGAAACGCAAGTTCTCTTAATCTGTTTGCTAAAATATCAAATGAAAATTTTGTTGTAGTAAAAATTTCAGGATCTGGTTTAAACCTTATTTTTGTTCCTGTAGTTTGAGCAGATCCAACTACTTTAACTTCAGTTTTTGGAACTCCTCTTCTATATTCTTGACGGTAAATTTTACCGTCTCTGTAACTTTCTGCTATTAACCATTCTGAAAGAGCGTTAACTACTGAGACACCAACACCATGTAACCCTCCTGATATTAAATATGCTTTTTTATCAAACTTACCTCCAGCATGAAGAACTGTTAAAACAACTTCTAATGCTGACTTCCCTTCAATCTTAGGGTCTTTAGTTCCTCTCATTGGATCTACAGGTATGCCTCTACCATCATCTTTTACAGAAACAGAGCCATCTTCATGTAAAATCACATCAATGTTTTTACAATACCCTGCCAGCGCTTCATCAATAGAATTGTCAACAACTTCGTATACAAGATGATGTAACCCAGCAGAACCTGTTGAACCTATATACATTGCCGGTCTTTTCCTTACTGCTTCAAGACCACTTAAAACTTTAATGTTTGACGCATCATAAGTTTCTTGATTTTGTGTTTGTTGTTTCTTCATAGTGATCCCCTTTCAAAAATAAATCTATGATATTGATAGGTTTTTAGTTAAAAACTCACGTAAATTTTCTATTGAAATATTGTAATAAAAATCTTTATTTGAAACAAACGATATACTTCCTTTTTCTTCAGAAACAATAATTGCACAAGCATCAGTATGTTGTGCGATACCACATCCAGCACGATGTCTTGTTCCTAAATGTTGACAGTATTTTTCTTCAGAAAGTGGGAGGATACATCTTGCTGCAACAATTTTATCTTTTGAAATTATAACAGCACCGTCATGCAAAGGGTTTTTAGGATAAAAAATACTTGTTAACAATTCTTTTGAAACATCAGCGTTAAGTAGCACACCAGTTTTTATAAAATCTTTAAGACCGATTCTTCGTTCAAAAACAATCAATGCACCGTACTTGTTTAAAGCAAGTTCTTTTACTGCAGAAATAATTTCTTCTATTAAAGCTAGCGAAAAAAAATTTTTTTTAGGTAAAGAAATTTCTGATAGTACACTCCTTAGTTCTGGCTGAAACACAATTGCTAAAACTATAATTCCTGCAAGCCAAAATTGTTTTAAAAGCCAGGAAGTAACTGGCAATTTTAGTTTTGTTGCAACAATAGTAAATAATCCTATAATTAATAAACCCCAAAATATATTTATTGCTTTTGTTCCACGAATAAATGACAAAAATTTATAAGTTGCATACCCCACAATGACAAGATCTAATATATATATTAAATACTTATTCCATATTTCTACGATCGATGTCATGAATATGATTTTATAAAAAGGATAAAAATTTTTCAACAATTTGTGTTGAAAAAAAATTATGAACTTTATAAAAAATAAAAAAATAAAAAAATATGAATGATGAAGAAATTGTAAAAATTTTACAAAATGACGATGTTTCTAATAATGAAAAAGAATCTTTGTTTAAACAATTGGTTCAAAAATATGAAAAAGATTTGTATAGCACAATTTATAACTATATTTTGCCTAAAGGGACAAAAGAAGATGCTGAAGAACTTGTTATTGAAACATTTGTACGATTTTATAAAAGTATCAAAAATTTTAAATTACAAACAACTGTTAAAAAATATCTTTATCGTATAGGGATAAATTTAGCAATAAATTTTGTGAAGTCTAAAAAAATAGATTTTATTTCTTTCGAAGAAATAAAGGATGAACTACAAGATGAAAATTCTGTAGATGATGAGTTTTTTGAAAAAGAAAAGCAAAATGAACTTAAAAAAATTGTATATGAGCTGTTTTCTAAATTACCTGAGAAACAAAGAACTGCACTTTATCTTGTGATATATAAAAAAATGTCGTATGAAGAAGTTGCTGAAGTGTTAAACACATCGTTGTCATCAGTAGAATCACTTATTTTTCGTGCTAAACAAAATTTGAAAAAATATATATTAAAAAATAAAGAACTAAAAGAAAAGTTGGGGTTATAAAATTATGAATTTTAAAGCTGGATATGTAACAATAATAGGTAAACCTAATGTTGGAAAGTCAACTTTGCTTAATACTATCTTAGGTAAAAAGGTAGCAATTGTATCATCTATTGCAGGTACTACAAGGTTTACAATAACTGGGATAAAAAATCTACCCAATGCACAAATCATATTTTTTGATACACCTGGTATCTATGAACCTAAAAACGAACTTGAAAAAAAGATGTATTCTTACGCGTATCAATCAATAATAGATGCAGATGTTGTAGTTTTTATGATAAACTCTACTGATGGTCTTTCAGAAGTAGATAAAAAAATTTTAGAAAAGTTTAAAGCAATATTAGAAGAAAATAAGAGAAAAATTGAAGATATAAACATTCTCTGTGTTATAAACAAAATAGATCTTATAAAAAACAAAACTGCCATTGATGAACTTATTAATTCTATAAAAACTGAATACAATTTTTTTAAAGAATTTATTCAAATAAGTGCGCTAAATAACATAAATATAGATTTGTTGGTAGAAAAAATAGTTGATTATCTTCCACAACAAGAAAAACTTTTTGAAGATGAAGATGTGTTTAAATTACCTATAAAACTTCACATAAGCGAGATTATAAGAGAAAAATTGTTCCAAAATGTTTACCAAGAAGTACCAAAATCTACCGCTGTTATTGTAGAAGATATCCGACCTGGCGATGTTGATAAAAACAAAGTTGTTATTGAAGCAACAATTATTGTAGAACGAGAAAACCACAAGGCTATAATAATAGGTGAGAATGGAAGAAAACTTAAAACTATAGGAACACAAGCAAGAATTGAGTTAGAGAAACTTCTTGGCAAACCTGTATTTTTATCACTTCATGTAAAAGTTAAAGAAAAATGGACTAAAAAGGGTGATTTTGTCTCACAACTGGGCTTCTAAAAATTTTTTAATCTCACCATACGCAAGTTTTTCAAATTTTTGTTGTCTTATATTATAAGGAAGGGGGTAGGAAAAAGTGTGAAATGTAAAAAAATAAAAAAATTTATTTCAAGATATTTTGATAATTCATTGATGGAGTATCAGAAAGAAATAATGTTTGAACATATTAAAAACTGTTTAAATTGCAGGAAAGAATTTGACATATTGTCAAAAATATACAAATATTTACCAAAATATAAAGATGTTGAAATATCAAGAGATATTAGTTGGGTTGTTCTGTCAAGAATAAAAAGGTTGAATAAACACTGGGGTGTTGTTTTATGGCGTAAAGTAATGCCAGTAGCAGTGTCATTTTTGATAATAATTCTATCTACAATGATTAATCCTTGTAAAAATAATATAGAAAACTACACAAGTTATATTTTTTACCCACAAGAAGAGATAGATTTTGCAGAAATAGAACTTATAAGTTTTTTATCTACGTT
>CAZFSG010000049.1:0-8673 GCA_964521665.1 uncultured Elusimicrobia bacterium | reverse complement strand
ATGTTATCCTATAATAATTTGTTGCAAAATCAGTAATTGGTGAAATAAGAGTAGGAACAGATGGTGCTGTTGTATCAATTAATACTGACCATACTGAAGACCAACCGCTGTAATTCCCAGCATTATCTTTTGCGCGGACTCGCCAATAATATAACCCTTGTGGTAATGTAGCGGTGTGAGTTATCACACTAACAAACGCTGAGGTTGTCCATACTGAAAAATCTGATGTTGTTGAAATATATATTTCATATCCTGAAACACCACTGCCACCACGCCATCCACTATCATCAGAAAAACCCCAAGAAAATGTTATATTCATCTGGTTTGTAGCATAACCATTTATCGGTGAGGATAAAATTGGTACCGATGGCGGTGTTGTATCAATAAGTATTGACCATACTTCACTAAAATTACCAATGTTTCCTGCATTATCTTCTGCACGAACATGCCAATAATATAATCCTTGTGACAATGTAGCGGTGTGAATTATCACACTTGTTGTTGTTGAATAATTTATCACACTAAAATTAGCATCTGTTGAAATTTGTAATGTATAATTTTTAACTCCAGAATTTGACCCAACAGGATAATCAATCCCTGCCCAGTTGAAATTTATTATTATGTAATTTGTAGCGGTCCCATTTATGGGACTTATTAAACTAACAACTGGAGAAGACAAGTCAACACCGAAATCCGACTCTGTTTCTAAATTATCTCCAAAACTTACCCATAATGAAGAACCGTTTTCTGAAACAACTTTTGCACGCCAGTGGTATGTTGTCCCATCCACAAGACCTGTAATCGTTACAGAACCAACTACTACACCACTTCCTGGGTAATTTACAGCACTACCTGTTGAAAGATTTGCACCATTAAACTCCTGACTTAATGGTTTTACTTCGACCACAGGATATAAAGTATCAGCAATTTTTGAAAACATATTAAACTTTAATACAACTGATGTTTCGTTTGTCCACCCACCTGTGTTTATAACTGTTGTTCCATCAGAACGGTATTGTGAAAGCGCAGTTGGTGTTGATGGTGCTGGGTAATATTCATAACATACTGAAGCAAAACCTGAAACATTAAACGGGTCACCAGTTAAAGTATAGTTTGCAGTTGCTGAAGTTGAAGACACAGTGACCCTGTCAGTAAAATCATAACATACTGCAGTTTGAAAATTTTCAGTTGTTGACTGATGTTTAACAACTTGTTGTTTACCTGAAGCAGAGTTTACATTCATTGTTGTAGTAGGATCCTGAGTAACAGTAGCATCACCTTCAATAAAATCACCTCTTAGCCAAGTTCTTCTTAATACTTTTCTTCCAACAGGATATTCAGGGTCAGGGAAGAATAAATTAAAAGTATAATTATACACACCAGCAGAAGCAACTTCGTTTGGTGTCTGTCCTGCAAATACACGATAAAATTCTGTATATTTATTTTCAGAAGTGTATTTATATGTGATAAAAAGTTCAACAGCACAACCACCAAGTGCTGCAAGTGTATTCGTCCAAGAAATTGTAATTGGTGCACCGTTATACCAATAACTTCTTCCTTCAGATAAATCATGGTAAAATTCAAAACCAGAAATTTGTGCTGCTGTTACTACAACTTGATATATTCTTGAAGTTAAACTATTCCCAGCAATAGCAGAGTTTACTTCTATACTACCAACTGTTGTTGAATCATAAGAACCAGAAATTTTTGCATAAATTCTTTCAATTGTTATCCCATCTTCGTTTAAATAAACAGGAACTGTAAAACTTGTAACACTGCCAGCAGTTCCTGTGGACTGTGCAAAAAAGTATGAAACTGTCTTAAGTTTTACATTTGAATTGTTTGAGTATTCATAAGTTATAACAACTTCGCCACCTAAAATATTTGTGTTAGCAGTACCTGAAAGGTTTACATAAACTGTTTGTAATGTGTTTGGTGCAAATCCTGCTGGTGTACCTGTAGAAGATAAATACCTGAACCTGTAAGTATCTGTCAAAGCACCATCAAGAGTCATTGTTGGTTCTGAAGAATATCCTGAAATGTTAACATTTATAGAACCATCAGTTGTCGCACCACCGGATTGTCTTAATCCACGTATTTCAAACCATACCTGCCTTATTGTGATCCCAGATTCTGGTAAATCACATCTGTATTTAAAAGGAACACTTACTGGCGAGATTTGTTGCGCTAATGTTGAAATAACACCTGAAATACCATCTGATGAATCTGAAAATATTGGAAAATGAACTGTTTTTATCTGTATTGGTGATGTGTCGTCATACTCATAAGTAATATAAAGTTTTGCTGAATGCATATTGTGTGGAGAACCAACTGAAACAAATTTTAATGAATAAGGTTGGTTTGTCCAAGAAGTAATTTTTGAAGTGACATCAGCTCGTGCTACAAACAGGTTGCTTTCACCTGAAGAATCAGGAACTTGTGTCCCTGTGATGTTGTCAACAATATCTGTTGCAGAAGTTCCTGCATTGAAATAAATATCAATGTTTGTAACATCTGCAGCAGAACCTGCTGAAGATAAGTATTCTATCTCAACATAAGCATTTTTTATAACTATCCCTGTCTCTGGCAAGTTTACAATTATATAAGGAGGAGTCCAAGCTGAACCAGAAGCAATATCTGTAGCAGAATAATATCCTCCAAAATTAAACTCAACCGTCTTTATCCTTGTAGCAGAAAAAATATTTTGTGATAATAAAATTAGTAAAAATAATACTAATATTTTTCTATTCATTTTTGGAATGCAACAACCGTGTTGTTGCAAAAAATTATATCAATACCTCTTTTTTTGCTTCTAATACAATTTCTTTATGTATTTTATCTACATTTTTCTCAAAACCTATCATTAAACATACATCGCATAGATTATTAATACTTCGTGGCAACCCTAAAGTTGTATGATAAACTTCTTCAACGGCAAATTTGCAAAACAACTCGCCAGTTGGATGTCCTGCTACTATAAGACGATGTTTTATATACTCACCTACTTCTTCTAAATCTAAATTTTGTAGATGATAATGATAACTTACTCGTTGTTTGAACTGTGGTAAAGAAGACAACTTTTCTCTTAGTTCTGTTTGTCCCATAAGTATTATTGTTAAAGCAAACTTGTTATCAACAATATAGTTTAATAACACCCTTAACTCTTCAAACACTTTTATGTTTTCTATAAGATGTGCTTCATCTATTATAATAACTGTATGTCTACCAATTTGTACATTTCTTTTAAGTATTTCAGTGAAAAGTTGTAATGTCTCAACTTTTTTAACAGGAAGTTTCTCACCCCCCCAACTAATGAAAGAACTAAATGGTGTAGAAGTTCATCTGCTGGTAAGAAAGGATTTCCTGAATAGACAATATGAAAATTTTTTTGTGAAAGTTTTGTTTGTAGAGTATATGCAATAAGTGTTTTCCCACTACCATATTCTCCTGTTATTAAACACAAAGGTTTTTTTGTAGAGACAACATATTCTACCCGTGCAATTGCTTCAGTATGTTCTTTTGAATAATAAAAAAATGTTGGGTCAGGCGTGTTCTCAAACGGAAGTTGTTTTAAACCAAAATGTTTTAAATAGAGCATAATTGTGTTAAAGTTTCATTTTTATTTTCAATACATTCTTTAGCAATAACACGGTTATCGCATTCCAAAAAAACTAAAAAATTTTGGATTGCAACAACCATGTTGTTGCATTCTTTTAGCAATAACGTGGTTATCGCAATCCAAAAAAACTTTGCAATAACACGGTTATTGCACTCCAAAAAATGAATGTAACAACCATGTTGTTGCACTCTTTAAAAAAACAAATTTTTAATTCTTCTTCCAATGCAAAAAATTATTTTTACAACTTTGTGGAAAACAAAACCTAAAAAATTACTAAAAATCGTAGGATAAAAACCTAAAATATTATTTATACCTATCTCTACAGGTTCTGTTGTACCTGTATCATCACAAACAATATAATTTTTATTTAAAACTTTTATTATCCTGTGCAAAAATTTCTGCCCATTAATCTCGTAAAGAACTATATCTCCTAACCTATAATTAAATTTTTTTCTGACAAAAATTACATCACCATTTTTTATCAAAGGACGCATACATCCACCTGATGCTTTTATAAAAACATAAGAAGTACAAATACCGCTTTTCATGATAGTCTCGGAAGGAATGTACATCCACTTACAAACACAGGATTGCCAGAAATACATTTACCACAGGCAAGCGCTGCTTGCTCAAAAATTTTTTCAGAAACTATCTTAGGTTTTTGATACTTTTTTTTATGTTGTTTACATTCTTTCTTTTTTTGTTTCATTTTTTAAAAAATATAAAAAAATTGCTATATATTTCAATATATGTGATAAAAATCACATTGATATTAAACTATATATCTTTGCAACTTTTTTGACAACAGATGAACATCCATAAATATCTGATGTTTCTATAAAACACAATGCTGGACATCGTCTACAATATATATTTACATCACACGATAAACATTCTTTATATTTTTTAATATCAAGAAATTTTTTTGCAAATTGTTCTGCATTTTTTTTCCAAATTGTTGTAAAATCTTCTTTACAAACATTGCCTAATTGATATGGAAACTCAACACATGGATAAACCTTACCTTCTGGCGAAATTGAAACAATATTCATTCCTGCTGAACAAACAAAATTGTTAAAATTTTTGTATTCAGCAGTAATTTTAATTTTCTCTTTTTTAATAAAATTTTCCAAATCTTTATCTGACAGTAAAAGTTTAAAAGGTGAACAGTCGTTATCAATTTTTGCAGATAATACAAAGTCAGTTTTAAGTACAACACCTAAATTTCTTGCTAACTTTTTTAAAAACATATAATCTTTAAAGTTTTCTTTTGTAATTACAGTTTTTAAACAAACATTTATGTTTTCCTGTTTCAATAATCTTATTGTTTCAACAACTTTATCAAAAACATTACATCCTACAAATTTGTTATGAACTTTTTTTGTCCCATAAATACTTATTTCAACTCTGTCAACATTAAAAAACTTAAGTTTTTTTACAACATCTTCATCAATTAATGTTCCGTTAGTAAAAACAGTAATATAGAACTTTTTTTGTTTTGCAAAATTTATAAGTTCAAAGATATCTTTTCTTAAAAACGGTTCCCCACCTGTAAATGTTAAATATAATCCTCCAAGGGAAGAAATTTCTTCGATAAGTTCAAAAATTTTTTTTGTAGACAATTCAGGTTTGGAACGATAATATTGTGGAATATAACAATGTTTACAAAATAAGTTACATCTATAAGTGAGTTCTATAATTGTATACAAAGGTATTCTATTTTTATATGTACTCCAAAAAAGTTCATCAGAAATTTTATCCATTATTTTTCTATCTCTATAATATTCTTTTCTAACATTTCTTCAATTATTTCTTCAACATCAGTTCTTACAACATTTTCTTCGATCTCATACTCAGAAACAATTTTTTTAACAATTTTGTCAATATCATAACCTTTTTCTATACATTCAAAAATAATTTCTGCAGTTTCATTAAACTTATGCAACATAGATGTTTTACTATCCACAGCATATAAAAATTCACCAATTTTTCTATATGCAAGATGGGGGTTTAATTTATATCTCATTTTTAAAAAACAATTTTGCAACTTTTTCTACAACATTCATCTGTGTCTGAACTAAGAACTTATTTTTTGACAACCAGAATATGTTTGTCAACAATAAATCTACAAAATTTTCTTTTTTCTTAACAAAAACTTCTTTACCTTTATCAACTTCAGATAAAAATTTTATTTCTTTTATTTTTATCAGTTTATATCCATATTTTGTAAATTTTGGTTCAACTTCGCTATAAAACATACTTGGCCAGGAATACAGATTTTTATTTATTAAAATCACTGGACATAACTCGTCTGACAAAACTTCTGTGTTATTCACCTTTTTTGCTAAAGTTGACTTTCCTGAACCACTTTTGCCACTATATAAAACACATCCACCATTTTTTATTATACCTGCTGAATGTAATAAAAATCCATTATTTAAACACAAAATTATACTTGTTAAAATACGTAAAATAGAATTAAACACAAAACTATTTTCTATACAATAAAAACAAAATTTTTGGTTCCCTAAACTAAAACAAAACACACCTCCTTGAATAAAAATTTTTTCGTTATCCACACAAGCCCCACAAACTTCTGTTTCTTTATAAAAAAAACAAGAATATAATATTTGTCCATCAAAAGATTTGTCAAAGAAAAATTTTTTTAAATAATCATCTATAATATTACAAAAAAAATTTTTATCGATATTTAGTGAGATAAAAATTTTTTTAGGGACAAGTTCTAAATATACACATAACTTACTCATAACTCATCAGTTTTTACCCACCAACGAGAAGCTTTCAATTGCAACAAAAGTTTTTTATCTTTTGTTTCAATTTTTGTTTCATCTACAGCTTCAACAATAGATATTTGTGAATTTTCAGCAAGGTTTATAATTTTTGTTTCTTTAGGAGTAACATTTTCTTCAGTCAAAATAATTTTTACTACAGGTCTAACTGGAAAAGAAAAATTTGTAGAGATAACTTTTGCAATTTCACCTGTATTAAGTTTTACATAACTTCCTATAGGAAAGATAGAAATTTTATCTACGAAAAGTTTCACAATTTGTGTATCAAGCTGATTCTTTGCTTGATCTACTAATGCTACAATAGCGTTGTGTGGCAAGATTCTGTCACGGTAAGGACGAGGGTGTGTCATCGCTTCATACACATCAGCAACACTTATTATCCTTGCATAAAGATGTATATCATCTATTTGTATCCCGTTTGGGTATCCACTGCCATCAACACGTTCATGTACTTGTGTAATAACAGAGATAAGTCTTTGTTGTAGCTCAAATGGTAAATCAAGTTTACTAATTTCTTCTTTTATATACTGAGAATGTTTTTTTATTTCTTCAAATTCAGGTTCGGTAAGTTTTGCTTGTTTTTGTGCAATATTTATAACTCTGACCATACCAATATCATGTAGTAATCCACATAAAACAAGTTCTTTAAGTTCGTCAAAAGAAAAGCCTTTTGCTTTACCAATCACACCACTATAAATTGCTACATTTACACTATGACCATAAATATAAACATCTGGTGTAGAATAACATGCATATAACAGTATATCCTGATCGTCTTGATCAAGTAATTCAGCAATACTTTTTGCTGATTCAAGAAGTTCAGAAACAACAATTTTTGATTTTTGTGATTTAAGTTCTAAAAAAAGTTTTTTAAACCGACTTATAGCATCAGAATATATTTTTTCAACATTTGGTTTTTCAGCAACATTTTCTAAAGATTGTGGTTTTTGAGATACAGATGATTCATGGACTGTTTGATGAAACTTTTGAATTTTTTGTAATGAAGGCGTTTCAGTTTGTTCTGATGGACCACTTTTTTGTTCCTGTAATTTTTTAAGTATATCTGCTAATCTCATACCAATACTTTATTTGTGTTTATGAAATTTTATATTAAATTATATCTTTTCAAGACAGATTTCAACTTTTCCTTATTTGTTTCAGCCATGTTTGTTAATGGTAATCTTACTTCAGACGAACACAATCCTATAAGACCCATTGCTTCTTTAACAGGTATAGGATTTGTTTCAATAAACATTGCTTTCATAAGAGGGTATAATTCATAATGTATTTTTTTTGCTTCTTCATATTTTTTGTTTAACAACAAACTTGTAAACTCATGCATTTTCTTAGGTATTATATTTGCTAACACTGAAATCACGCCTTTACCACCTAAACACATAATTGGATATGTTAAAGAATCATCTCCGCTTAATATCGAAATCTTATCTTCTAACCCTTCTTGAAGTAATAAAGAATAAATTTGTGAAACTTGTTCAATAGAACCTGACGCTTCTTTTATACCAACAACATTTTTACATTCTTTAACTAACCTTACAAAAGTTTGCGGTTCTAAATTAGCAGAAGTTCTTCCTGGAATATTATAAACTATTATAGGGAGGCCTGTTTTTTCAGCAATTGTTTTAAAATGTTGAAACATCCCCTCTTGAGTGGGTTTATTATAATAAGGAACAACTAAAAGTAAAGCATCACAACCTACTTTTTTTGCATGTTCTGACAAAAGTAAAGACTCATATGTAGAATTTGTACCTGTACCACCAATAACAGGAACTCTTTTTCTTGCTTGTTTAACAACAATTTCTATCACCCTATTGTGTTCTTCATAAGTCAATGTTGGTGATTCACCAGTTGTCCCACAAGGTAAAATTGCATCAGTACCTTCAGCAATATGCCATTCCACAAGTTCACAAAGTTTTTTTTCATCAATTTCACCATTTTTAAACGGTGTTACTAAAGCTACTATTGATCCTTGATACATCGTTTTTTTACCTCCGTTAAATAATCGTTTTGTTAACTAATTTATGATTTTTTTGTGCGAAATTACTATAGGTAGCCGCAACCTTTAGGTTGCGTAAAAAATAATAAAAACACAGGCTAAAGCCTACGGCTACCAAATTATAATTTTTTGTATTTCAAAGAACACCATTTTTAGTTAACAGAACTTAGCTAATTTACTTTTTTTCTTTTCCCAACCACCATGAATATTGACAAAATCACAAAAATCAA
>CAZFSG010000048.1:0-9469 GCA_964521665.1 uncultured Elusimicrobia bacterium | reverse complement strand
AATTGAGTTTGTGTTTCTTGGTAGGTTTGAAGTTGTATTTTTTGCTCTAACATTTGGTTTTGCAGTTGAGTTTGTGTTTGAATATGAGTTTGAAGTTGTTCTTGAATTTTTTCTTTAAATTCAGCTGGAAGAACTATTTCTCTTTTAGAAATTTCTTCTATTATTTTTTCTCTTGCAATAACATCAATATCGCCTTCTTTACCTTTCATTGCTTCTTTTACAACATTTAATGCATGTTCTACAGGGATACCTTTTTCAACAAGTGATTCTAACACATCAACTGCCTTAGGTTGTATTTCAGGTCTAGTAGGTTTATTAGGTTTTTCAGAAACAGATATTTCTTTGTATTTTTTTCTATATTTATTTTCTTCCTTCTCAAGTTCTGATTTAGCTTTTGCTATTTGTTTTTTAATCATTTTAACAGTGTTTTCAATATCTTTTTCACATTTTTTAATATCTCTGTTGTTCCATACACCTAATTCTGCTTTTTCACAAATTTTTACCGCAAGTTGCACAGGTGGAATTTCACCTTGTTCTATTTTCTCTTTAATTTTTGCTAAAATTTTTTCTTTTTGTTCATTAGTAAATCCAGCTTTTTCTAAACGTTTTTCTATTGTTTTTACTATCTCTTCAACCGTAATTTGTGGGTAGGAAGGTTGGACCGGTTGTTCAACTAATACATCAACATCTACATCAATATCTACATCAGAAGATTCTTGAGTATATATCAGCCCAAAAGTAGCCAGAAATATTGTTAAAGTTGTTATTATCTTTTTCATTTTAAATTCCTCCTTTTATCTCTACTTTTTTCTACCTCGGCAGATTTTACAATTTCATCACCTCCTTTCTCTGCCATAAATTGATAGAAAAAAGTAGATGAATTATATTTTTATAACATTAACTTTCTTTACAACTTCTTTTTCAAAAGAACCTTTTTTAATTTTTATTTTAACTGGATGTTCACCTTCTTTTGAAGATTTAACTTTAATAGTTAAATAGTTATCTTGCGGTTTTAAATCACCTTCCCAATAAATAACTTTTTTACCTTCCTCACTAACAATACCTTCAGGCAATTCAATTTTTATTTTTACATTTTTAATTTCTTTTTTAGAAGTAAGTTTTACCCTTATATATCCCTCTTTTTCTAAAGGCAAATCTTTTCTAACTTCATAACCTGCAAGATTATATTCTCCATATGTATAGGCAACATAGGAAGGTTGTTGTATAAAAACTATTTTTCTGTCTTTAAATAAAATTACACTTATCATAATAACAAAAATAGCTAACCCAACAACTGCATATTTCAAAAACATACTATCAAGTTTCTTCTCTATTAAATTTTCATATCTTGCCTGCAATAGTTTTGAATGAAGAATAACAGAAAATCTATCGTTTAGTTGAGGTGGTTTAATATAATTTAAATTTTCTTTAATTTTTAAATAATAATTTAGTTCTAACCTACATTCTGTACAAATTTCCAAATGTCTATCCATATATGATTTCTCTTGCAGAGATAACTCGCCATCTAAATATTTTTGTATAAGAAGTTTTATTTTTTTACATTCTTTCATTTTATTTTTTCCTCCTTTTTCCATTAATATAGACAAGCATTTTTAAAAAATTGTTCCCAAAAAATTAAAAATACAAACTTAAACCAAAAGAGTAAGATTGTGTTTTGTAAGTATATAATATGTTTGAGGAGTTAGATTGAGTGTAGTTGTAATTGAAATTTAATTCAAGTTGATTAGTTAATTTTATTGATAAATTAGCAAAAGGTGATACAATTTTATCTTTTCTATCAATATATTGTCTATCATTTATGTTACTGCCTATAGAAAACAATACTTTCTTAAATCTTTTTTCTAATTTTATTCCATAATTCAAACTATTATATGAATACTCATTAGATTTCGCTGATTTTATCTTGTATCCGATATTCGCTTGAATAATACCAATTCTTGAAGTTAAAGAATAGTCCTGTATTGTTCCATTTAACACCTGATAGTTTAAATTAAAATAATCTTCAAAACTATATCCTAAAGAGATTTCTCCAATTAACTCGTCAATATTAAATCTACTTTTTAATTTAGAACCATAACTTTTTTGTAAAGGTTCTTTTTCTAAATAATAATTTCCATAAAGAGATAAACTAATATCATATAATGGTATCAAGTTAATTTTTGAAGAGACAAAAAAATTTTTAAAGTTATATTGTGTGTAGTTTAGATAATTTTTCAATATAGAACCTAACGAAATACTATATGTATCATCAAAAAATAAAATAGAAAAATAAGCAAAGTAAGAATAATCTTTTAGACCAACAAGACTATAATACTCTTCAGCAGCATAGTTTATATTTGTGTCATAGCCATAGCTACTATAAATGTATGCTAAAACATTTTTTTTCTCATATTTTTTATAGTCAATACCAAATTTTTCTAAAACTTCCTGTGCTTTTAAAATATATATAGAATATGGATAGTTCTCTTTTAGTTTTTTGTATATTCTGATAGCTGCTTTCTTATCTTTTAGTTTCAAATTTGCTACAATCATAAGATATAAACTTTTGTCATAAACAAGTTTATCAATTTCAGTTTTTTCTAAAATTTCAATTGCTTCTTTATATTTTTTAAGTTTATATTTTGTTATACCTAAATTATATAACAAATTTGAAGTTATATACCCGTTTTTATATGCTTCTTCAAAATACTTTTCAGCTAAGTCATACTTATTTGTTTTAAAATAACAAATACCTAAGTAATATCCAATTTTTGGATTACTACTTATTTCAACTTCGTTAGAAGATAAAATTTTTATTGCTTTCTCATATTCGTGGTTTTCTATTAAAAACAAAATGTCTGATGTACTAAAAGTTTTGTTCTGTTGAGAAAACAATAAGGAAGTTAAAACAAACAGAAACATAATTATATTCGTCATTCTAAAATATCCCTTCCTTCATTTAGGATTAAATTTTTTAGAATTTGTCTTGCACGATATAATCTTGTTTTAATTGTATTAACATTTTTATTTAAAATTTCTGCAATTTCTTCGTATTTCTTCCCTTCAAATTCATAAAGAATTAATACAACCTGAAACTTATGAGGGATCTTAGAGATAAGCTTTCTTAACTTTTGTATTTTTATATCTCTATCTATTTCTTCAACAACTTTTTGAGTTTCACTATATTCATCTTCTTTAGTATCTTCAATATCTTCAACAGAAATTTCAAACGAAGGTTTTAATTTCTTTATAATATCATTAATAATATTACAGGTTACTCTATAAACCCAACTTGAAAAAGAACATTTGAATTTAAAAGTTTTAATTTTTTTAAATATTCTAATAATTACTTCTTGGGATACATCTTCAGCAAGATGTCTATCATCAGTTTTATAATAAGCTATATTAAAAATTTGCTGTTGGTATAGAGATATAAGTTTTTCAAAAGATGTGATATCGCCTTGTTGAGATAATTTGATAAGAGTTATTTCAGTTTCTTTGTTATTCATCTGTTCATCTTAATATTATGACACCTGATAATTAATAAAAAGTTCCCATTGACTTTTGATTTCCTATTTTGTATTATATTATATACTTACTTAAATTGCAACATATTACAAAATTCAAATCTTAATATTTATGAAAAAACATCAGTATACTTTAGTAATTATAAAACCTGATGCATTAGTAAAATCTCTAACAGGAAATATTTTAACAAGGTTATCAGAAGCAAAATTAAGAATAATAGGTGCAAAAGTTGTCAAGGTTACAAGAGAACTTGCTGAAAAACATTATGCTCACCTTGTTGACAAACCATTTTTTAATGATTTATACGAATACTTTTCTGGCAAAGTATATGGACCTGAGTACGAACGTATTTTAGTATTTGTTTATGAAGGTGAAGATGCTATTGAACGAGTAAGAAAGATAGCTGGTGCTACAAACCCGCTTGAAGCAGATCCTACTACTATTCGTGGTGCTTATGGCAGAATTAACAAAAAAGGTATTATGGAGAACGTGATACACTGTTCTGATTCAGAAGAAGCTGCTGAAAGAGAAATAAAGTTGTGGTTTAAACCAGACGAAATTGTAGAACCTATTTATCCTACCAAAGTTGTTTATAAAAATAACTACCCAGTACTTGAATGGGCGTAAACAATAATACTGAACAATTTGTGTAATTGAAGCTAACCAAATATAATCTGGTATTACAGTGAAATAAAAATTTACAATAAATTTTTGAAATATACTACAAAATATGTAATTGCAAAGCTTACTTTGCTTTATTTTAGTACACAAAGGTTTGCAACTACAGAACAAATAAAAACTGTAGCTGCAGAGCTTGCTTTGCCCTATTTTATTTATTTCACCAAACCAAGGTTTGCAACTACAAATTACATAAAAACTATAGCTACAAAACCACATCCTTTAGTATGCAAACACAAAAGAGATTTATGATTTCTATTTGGATATTATTCCCAATTTTTGTTTCACTAATTTTTACAGAAGATTTATATTATCCCACATACATCACAGGCAGTGGTGTACCTATAAACGAATACACTTTGTTTGCAAACAGTGGTTGGGATGGCAACTGGTATGTAGGGTCAAACATGTGTTGGATAAAAAAGTTTGATAAAACATTACTACCTGATAAAACATTATATTCAAAATTTTTTGTAGGTGTAAAACTGGGTAGAGCAAAAACACAACCAAAACCTTCAGCTCCACCATGGGTAAAAGATTATATTGACGGCAACATCTATATAGGTATCTCTTCAACACCAGCGTGGAGGTCACACCAAAGATATTTTTTATGTAAAGTTTCTGAAATACCCACTGAAGGTGACCCTGAAAACGCTATAATTACAACTGGTGAAGCAAAATGGTTTTATACAGAAATACCTATAGAAAAAGTTAATTTTAACGAAGATATTTGGATTTGTGTATATTCAAACACTGAATACTTAAATTCAGCGTCATCTGCACCAATACTTGCAGGTGCATGGAGGGAACGTCCTCAGAAAACTTTCAATGTATGGTTGAACAACGAAATAAATTGTTCACCACCTATTGATCCGTCAACTTCGCTTAAAACACAGATACGTGCGTTTGACCCTGCAATAATTATAAAACTTATCCCTGTAGGTGCTGAATCACTACCTGTAAAAATACAAATTGTAAATATTCAAGATGGTAGAGAAGCAGATGATGAAAAAGTTTTTTATGTATCCGCAGTAACATCTAACATTGAACGTGTTTGGATGGAAATCTCTCAAGATAATAAAGTGTATAAAAGAATTTCAAAGTATCAATATTGCTCACCTTATGTATTCAATTTATCAATTCCAATGGTACCAGAAGATATTTCGGGCGATTTTTATATAAGATTTACTGCAGAAGATATTTTTGGCAACAAAGGCTCAACACAAGAATTAAAACTTTCTATTACAAGACAAAAATAAGATTCCAAGTAACAATAGCGACGAATTGGCCTATTAAACACATTAGTAAAGGTTTGCTACTACAAAAATAAAAAAATTATGATACCGTTAAAAGATAATATTCCATCATATAAAAAACCTTTTATTAACTATTTCATTATTGCAATAAACACTCTTGTTTTTATCTACCATTATCTTTTTCTTCCTTCAAGACAACAAATACAACAGTTTGTATATGATTATGGCTTTATCCCATATAGATTTTTAACAGAACCTTTTTCTTGTTGGTATACAATTTTCACAAGTATGTTTTTACATGGTGGTTTACTACATTTTTTAGGTAATATGTGGTTCTTATACATCTTTGGTGATAATGTAGAAGACAGGTATGGCCATATTAAATTTTTTTTGATTTATCTTTTGTGTGGTATATCAGCAACTTTTGTCCAACTTATTTTTTCGCCAACATCTACACTACCAATGATAGGTGCTTCAGGTGCAATTTCTGGTGTGTTAGGTTCATATTTTATATTTTTTCCTACAGCAGGTGTTTTAACTTTGATACCATTTGGTATTTTTAGTCGTATAATTGTTTTACCAGCAGTGATATTCTTAGGTTTTTGGTTTATATTTCAGTTGTTAAGTGGTACACAAACTTTTGCGTTAGAAGTTGCTATAGGTAGACAGATAGGTGGTGTTGCATATTGGGCACATATAGGCGGGTTTCTTGCAGGAATTATTATTGCAAAACTTACCAAAAAGAAAAAAAGATATAAGACATATTGGTATTATTTATGATAGAACACTACGAATTTGGTAAAATAATTATTAACCGTAAAATTTATACTTCTGATATAATTATTTGCAAAGACAAAGTTATAGCAAACTGGTGGAGAAAGGAAGGTCATAACTTATGTTTAGATGATATAAAAGACGTTGTTGAAAAAACCAAACCTAAGTTTTTAATAATAGGCTGTGGTGCAAATTCTGTAATGAATGTTTCAGAAGAAGTTAAAACATACTGTAGTCAAAACAAAATTGAACTTTATATATTGAACACATACGACGCAGTAAGTTTATACAACAAGTTTGTAAAAGAGAATAAACATCTTGAAACTGTTTTTTGTTGCCATCTTACTTGCTAAAAAATTAATTTATAACAACAAACTGATTTCTAACTTTGGCATTGGCAACTTTACAAATTCAACTTTCGCTTCTTCAAACAACGATTTAAAACTATCATCAGCATAATCAGTAACAGTAACAAACCGTTTAATTTTTGCGTTAACTATCATTTTTGCACATATAATGCATGGTGAATGTGTGCAATACATTGTTGAGCCACTTATATCTACACCATGTATTGCTGCTTGAATAATAGCATTTTGTTCTGCATGGACCGCACGACAAACTTCATGTCTTTGTCCTGAGGGGATACCCAACTGTTCTCTTAAACAACCAAGTTCTAAACAATCTTTTGTCCCAGATGGCGCACCATTGTATCCAGTTGCTAAAATTCTTTTGTCTCTTACTATGATTGCACCAACATGGTGTCTTCTGCAGGTAGAACGTTCCGCAACTAAAAATGTTAATTTTAAAAAATATTCATCCCAAGACAATCTTTTAATATTATTATTCATTCTTCAACATATTTTTTAAAAATTTTTGACAAAATTGTATCAATTTTTTTATACAGATGTGTCAATGACGAGTTGTTATTGATAAAAAAATCAGCGTGTGTTTTACATAGATGAATCTGTTGTTGTGTTTTTTTGTTAGAACATTCTCTTTTTTCTATTTCTAAAAACTCTTTATAAGTTTTTGGGTCGCCCTCACGGTTACGTTTCTTTAAAAATTTAAACCTTATTTTTTTTGGTGCAGTAATATGTATTAGAAAAAAATTCTTTTTAAACTTTTTCTTAAATTCTTTTATTTCACCAATTGTTCTTATACTATCAACAACTACTTTATCAAAATCTTTTATCTTTTTTAACAACCGTTTTGCTAAATATCCACTGCCATAACGTGCTCTCAAACTGTTCCCAAGAAAGACTAAATTTTCACGAGTAGAAGGAATACCTTTTTTTGCTGCAACTTCACGCAATATGTCTGATAAAGAGAAAACTGTAAAACCTTTCTTACTTAAATATTTACATACCTCACCTTTACCACAAGCATTAGGTCCTGTAAGACCAATCACCACTTTGTTCATTCATCACATAAGATCCTCAGCACCTAAAGTTTTTTTCTTACCTTCAGATTTTACTTTTTCAACAGCAGTTTTTATTAATTCTTCAACTTTTTTTGACAACGCTTCCACAAATCCTTCGGAGGTTCTTAACCCTTGTTCTTTCACTAACTTTTTTACCTTGCTTACAACTACTAATACATCAGCCATAGTTTTTACCCTCCTGATAAGTTAAGATAAAATCAAAGTAAATTTTTAAACAACCTGTTGCTGCAAAGCTTGCTTTGCAATGTTTTAGTTGCAGAACAAGGCCTGCAACTACAAATTACCATTGTATTCGCTGATTTTATATCAGCGTACCATCAACGTTAATTAAAACTAGGATACAAATTTTTTGGACCGCAATAACTATGTTAATTGCAATTATTACGCACGCTGAAGTCTGACTACCAAAAATTAAACTTACATTTTGGACTGCAACAACCATGTTGTTACATTTATTTCGCTACCAAATTATTATTTTTTGTATCTCAAAGAACATCATTTTAGTTATTTTATTATTCTTCAAGTTCTATATTCCAGTACAAATTATCAATAAACTTTTGCCAAGATAATGGTATTTTAATGTTAGAATTAAGCACCATCGCAAGTTTCATTCTTCGTTGAGGTTTTGACGGTGGTATAACAAGTTTCATACCAGCTTCTTGCGGCAGTTTATTTCCTTTTTTAAGATTACACTCTATACATGAAGTAACTACATTTAACCATTCAGTTTTACCGCCACGTGACCTCGGTATTACATGGTCAATGTTAAGTTTATCAACAGGAAATTTTTTACCACAATAACAACATCTATATCCATAGTGTTCATATATATTTTTTCGTGTAAGTCGTGGTTCTTCAAACCTTATTTTATCATAATACTTCAATGCTATGACTTCAGGAATCGCTATTTTTAATTTACATGTATGTACGAAACCAGCTGGATGTTCTTTAATCAACTGAGAAAGTTCAAGCCAATCTTTAAACGAATATGTTCTGTATTCTTCATCCACAACATCTGCATGATCCAAATATAACAACTTTATTGCTCTTTTCCATGAAGTAACTGTCAGAGGAATAAAATGTTTGTTTAAAACCAACACATGACTCATATACTATTTATTTTTTTTAAAATTTTAAACCTAAATTTAAAATGTACTCTTCTGTGTTATAAACATAACCATAACCTAAGTTAAAGTAAAAAAATGGAATAAAAGAAAAATTTATCCCAACTTCATATCGGGTTTGAAAGTCCATTTTAGTATTTATTTCATAAGTTCTAGTAACCTCTTTATCTACAACAAGTTTAGAAGTATCCATACCAACTAAAACATATGGTTTAACAACTGGTATTTTGGCAACAGAAACAATTATATTCAGTGATTGTGATGTATGTTTTAATATACTTTTTGCTTCAAGAATATTATAAAATCCTGCTGCTGAAATGTTTACTATAGGAACAATTGGTGGCAATGATAAAAATTTATATTTTATCCCAAAACCATAAAACACAAAATTTTCGTACCCAGAATATCTTGCAATAATATCTAAATTTAAAGGTAACCCTTTCTCTATCTGTAACACAGCAAAAGGAATTATTTTAACAGCAATATTTTTGAATGCTTCGTTAAGTATAATATTATCTTCAGAAATTTTTTTACCAACAAAGTTTAATTTTATATTTAACCCGATTGACGGCGGTACCGCTGTGAACAACCCTAAACTATCAGCAGTGTTAAGCACATTACTGCATACAACACCTGTAAGGTCTTTATTAAACGGTTCCACATATTGT
>CAZFSG010000047.1:0-9669 GCA_964521665.1 uncultured Elusimicrobia bacterium | reverse complement strand
ACAATGTATTGCTTTTTAATTAATTTTTTTGTATTTCAAAGAACACCATTTTTAGTTAACAGAACCTTGTTTTGACAACTTTTCCGCCTTCTAAAAAAGCACCTAAAAATGCAAATATACCACAAGAATAAGTCCTAACCTTATAGGAGCAACTCTTGCACCAATCCAATCGCCAAATGAGTTAGCAGCATCTACCTATTGCTATACCATAGAGTATAGATAATAGTATTGCAATTTTTATATACACACTATTTACTCCCATTCAATAGTTGAAGGTGGTTTTGAAGAAATGTCATATACAACTCTGTTTATACCTCTTACTTCGTTTATGATTCTGTTAGATATTTTCCCAAGTAATTCATATGGTAGTTTAACCCAATCAGCAGTCATTGCATCTTGTGATTCTACACATCTTATTGCTAAAACATTTTCGTATGTTCTTTTATCTCCCATAATACCAACTGTTTTTACTGGCAATAAAACTCCAAAACATTGCCATACTTTTTCATAAAAACCTCCTTGTCTTATTTCTTCTTCAATGATTCTATCTGCTTTTTTTAACAACTCTAACCTATTTTTGGTAACCTCACCAATTATTCTTACTGCTAAACCTGGTCCTGGGAAAGGATGACGATACAAAATTTCATCAGGTAATCCTAATTCTTTACCAAGTTTTCTTACTTCGTCTTTAAATAAAAACTTAAGTGGCTCAATTAGTTTAAATTTTAATCTCTTAGGTAAACCACCAACATTATGGTGTGTTTTAATAGTTCTTGATGGTCCTTTAACTGATACACTTTCTATAACATCAGGGTAAAGTGTGCCTTGAACTAAAAACTCTATTTTTTTGTTTATCTTTTTTTCAATTTTTTTTGCTTGTTGTTCAAAAACTTCAATAAAAGTTTTACCTATTATTTTTCTTTTTTTCTCAGGATCGGTTACATTTTTAAGTTTGGACAAAAAAATTTTTTCTGCATTAACAATATAAAGATTCTTACCAAAAATAGGTTTAAAAATTTTTTCTACTCTTTCTTTTTCACCGTATCTTAAAAGTCCATTATCTACAAATATACAATGTAAATTTTTACCAATCGCTTTGTATACTAAAGTTGAAGCAACTGAAGAATCAACACCGCCTGAAATAGCACATATCGCTGGTTTATCACCTACAACATTTTTTATTTCTTCTATTGAAGTATCAACAAAGTTTTTCATTTGCCAAAGAGGTTTCTCTTTGCAAATTTCAAAAACAAAATTTTTTATTATCTGTATACCATATTCAGTATGTTTTACTTCTGGATGGAATTGAAGAAGATATATATTTTTTTTAAGACTTTCTGCTGCGGCTATTAAATTATTTTCAGTAATAGCAACTGTTTGAAATCCTAAAGGTAATTTTTTTATTGTATCACCATGACTCATCCATACAATTGAACACTCAGGGACATCTTTAAATAACAAACTTTTATGTATTATTTTTATTTTTGACAATCCATATTCATGAATTTTACTTTGCACAACTTCACCATCTAAAATATATGTCAAAAGTTGCATACCATAGCAAATTCCAAGAATAGGAATTTTATTATTTATGACATAATAAAGTTGAGAAGTTTTTATTTTAGGCGAGTTTTTTTCATAAACACTATCAGGTCCACCAGAAAATACTAAACCTTTAAGATTTTTAAAATTTGAGATATCCGTATTATAAGGATGTATTTCACAATAAACATTTAATTCTCTAATTCTTCTTGCAATAAGCTGTGTGTATTGTGAACCAAAATCAAGTATTAATATCATTCCTTACTTTCCCATTCCCACCTTTTGTTCTTTCTGATATCTTTTACCTTCGGTAGTTATTTCTGGTGCTATAATAAGTTGTGCAAGTTGTAGTTCTTTAATATTTCTTGCACCAACATTTCC
Source organism: uncultured Elusimicrobia bacterium (assembly GCA_964521665.1). Classification (GTDB taxonomy): domain Bacteria; phylum Elusimicrobiota; class Endomicrobiia; order DTEH01; family DTEH01; genus JANXDG01. Next base: position 7,746 of record CAZFSG010000047.1, on the reverse strand, counting down.
CATACAGGTCTTTAATGCACCAACTAAGTTTTGTGTTCCATCGTCAGTCCTTGATGGACCAAAAAGTATTTCTTTTAAACTACCTGTGGTGCCTACATATATTCTTGCACCTCTTGGGAGATAAAAATGTGGCATTGCCATGCCCCAATGATAACCTTTACCCGGCGCTTCTTTTGCTTTTGCAAAACCTGAACCAACCATCACAAGGTCAGCACCTGCTACAAATGCTTTACATATATCACCACTAGTAATCATCCCACCATCTGTTATAACTGGAACATATCTACCAGTTTTTTTGAAATAAAAATCTCTTGCTTTTGCGCAATCAACAGTAGCAGTAATCTGTGGTACTCCTATACCTAAAACTTGTCTTGTTGTACATGCAGCACCTGGTCCTACTCCAACAAGTATAGCAGAAGCTCCTATCTCCATAAGTTCTAAAGCAACTTTATATGTGACACAATTTCCTATAATTATCGGTAATCCACTTTCTTTACAGATTTTTTCTAAATCAACACATCCGTATTTGGAAGAGTAATGTTTCACAGTAACAACTGTGGCTTGAATAACAAAAATATCAGCACCTGCTTCTTTAGCAATTTTTACATATTTTGGTGCATTTTGTGGCACAGTTGAGACAGCACATAAAACTTTTTCTTTTTTAATTTCTTTAATCCTCTCATATATTAAATCTTCTTTAACGGGTTGTTTATAAATCTGTTGTATTATCTCAGTGGCTTTGTCATCTGGTGCAGAAACAATTTTTTCAATTTGTTCATATGGATTTTCATAACGAGTATAGATACCGTCAAGATTTAAGACTCCTAACGCACCAAGTTTACCTAATTCAACAGCCATCTTAGGGTCAACTACGCCATCCATAGCAGAAGCAATTAACGGTACTTGTAATTTAAAACCGCATAACTCAACAGAAGTATCAGTATCTTCAGGATCAATTGTTATACTACCTGGTACTATTGCTACTTCATCAAAACCATATGCTCTTCTAGCTTCTTTATCCCTTCCTATAAAAAATGCCATAGCAACCTCCTTTTACATTGCTGGTGTAATATCTTTTTGTGCTTGGTATTTACCTTTTTTATCTTTATACGAAATTTCGCATAAACTGTTTGTTTTTAAAAAAACAGCTTGAGCAATACCTTCGTTTGCATAGATTTTTATTTTGTGATTTAATGGATTAATTATAGAAATCGTAATATATCCTTCCCACTCTGGTTCAAGCGGTGTTATATTAACTACAAGTCCGCATCTTGCATAAGTTGATTTTCCAAAAACAACAACTAAAATATCTCTTGGTATTCTGAAATATTCAAAACTTTTACCTAATACAAAATTATTAGCAGCAATTGTATAACTTTCTGTTTTCACTTTTTTAAATTTTGACAAATCAAAATTTTTTGGATCCACAATGATGTCTGAATTATCTTGTGGAACTAAAAACTCGTCTGATAATCTTATATCATAACCATAAGATGAAACACCCCAAGAAATTTTTTTGTCTAATTTCACTAATCTATTATCCTCAAACGGTTCTATCATTTTATATTTTTCCACATATTCTTGTATCTCTTTATCTGATAACATCATCTTTATTTTTTCTCCTCAGAAGAAAAATTTTATTATTGATGAGATATAAACTTTTGTTTTAACTATATAAAACTACAAGGTCTCCTTGATAAGAAAAGAAAAATGTAAATTTTTTCTATAGACATTTTGAATACCCGCAAACTCTACAAGTTGCACATCCTTCACCAATTTCTAAAATAGCACCACATTCAGGACATTGTGGATTTATCCCTAAATCGTTTTTAGTAGTTTTTTGTTTCCCCTGCATTTTTATATTTTCAAATAAGTTTGGCACATTTTTTTCCTGAAGATAAATTTCTAATGCTTTTGCTAACGCGTCAGCACAGGAAAAAATTGATTCACCTTGATATATAACAGGCGATGGACAACGTATACCTTTTAACTGTTCAATAATCTTATCAGGTTTAACTCCACTTCTTAAAGCTAATGAAATTAATCTACCGATTGCTTCCGATTGTGATGATGTGCAACCACCACTTTTACCTAAAGAAGTAAATACTTCACAAGGACCAAACTCATCTTCATTTATTGTAACATACATGTTACCACACCCAGTTATCATTTTAATTGTTTTACCACAAACAACTCTTGGTCTTGTTCTTGGTTCAGGTTTAACTTTTTCTTCTTTTTTAGCAGATGTACCTATGTTTAAAACTTGGGCGCTACGAGAACCATCTCTATACACAGTTACACCTTTACAACCTAATTTGTATGCTAAAAGATAAACTTTTTCAACATCCTCTTTTGTAGCAGAGTTGGGCAAGTTTATTGTCTTAGATACAGCATTGTCAACATATTTTTGGAATGCTGCCTGCATACGTACATGCATCTCAGGTGGGATATCTAATGCAGTAACAAATATACGTTTAAACGATTCAGGAATACCTTTTATATCTTTTAAACTTCCTTTTTGTACAACTTCCTCAATTAACTCTTTAGAATATAAACCTTCTTCAATCAATGCTTGTTTAAAATATGGATTTATCTCAAATAATTCTTCACCACCTAAAATATTTTTTCTAACATATGCCAAAGCAAATACTGGCTCAATACCAGTTGACGCATTAGCTATAATACCTATTGAACCAGTTGGTGCAATAGTTGTCAATGTAGCATTTCGACGAGGTTTACCATTTTTAAATATACTTTTTTCAAAATTTGGAAAAGGACCTCTTTTCTCTGCCAACTTTTCTGATGTTTCAACAGCAACTTTTTTAATAAAACTCATAACTTTTTCTGCAAGATTCAATGCTTCTTTTGAATTGTAAGAAATTCTTAGTTGGAACAACATATCAGCCCAACCCATCACACCTAACCCTATTTTTCTATTAGCTAAAGTCATTTCTTTGATTTTGTCAACAGGATATTGGTTTGCATCTATAACATTGTCTAAAAAATGAACTGCCGTTTCAGTAACATATTTAAGTCGTTCCCAATCTATTTCACAAACATCACCACGATGTATAACCATTTTACCTAAATTTATAGAACCTAAATTACAAGACTCGTAAGGAAGTAATGGCTGTTCACCACACGGGTTGGTACTTTCAATTCTACCAATTTCAGGTGTTGGATTGTATTTGTTTATCACGTCAATAAATATAACACCTGGTTCACCATTAAGCCATGCATGTTCTACAATTAAATCAAATACTTCTTTTGCTTTAAGTTTTTTTACGACTTGTTTTGTCCTCGGATTGATAAGTTCATATTCTTCATCATTTTGTAATTTTTTCATAAAATCATCAGTAATAGCAACTGATATGTTAAAATTTGCAAGTTCGCCTTCTTTTTCTTTACATTTTATAAAATCAATTATATCAGGATGGTCAACTCTTAAAATACCCATGTTTGCACCACGACGACGCCCTCCCTGTTTTATAGCTTCAGTTGCAGCATTGTATACTTTCATAAAAGAAATAGGACCAGATGAAACACCAGATGTAGTTCTTACAACATCGTTTGAAGGACGTAAGTTTGAAAAAGAAAACCCTGTTCCACCACCAGTTTTGTGAATCAATGCCGCATATTTCAATGTTTCAAAGATTGATTCCATAGAATCTTCTATTGGTAGGACAAAACATGCAGAAAGTTGTTGAAAAGGAGTTCCGGCATTCATCAATGTTGGAGAATTAGGCAAAAATTCTAATTTTGCCATAATCTCATAAAATCTTCTATAAGATTCTTCCGAATCTTCATTGTAAAGTTTGTCCACATCAGAAATTGCTCTAGCAACTCGTTTAAACAGATCTTCAGGAGATTCTATTATATTACCAAACTCATCTTTTCTTAAATATCTTTTCTCTAATACAATCAACGCGTTAGCAGAAAGCGATGGTTTAATATTGTCAATAACATCTACTGATTTATTTTCTTCATAAGTTTCTATTTCATTATTATCTGGATCGTATTTATTATTTTTTTCAACTTGTTGTTCTGAAGTGATATTTATTGCCATATTAAAACACCCCCCTAATTAAGAAGTACTGTTAACTTTTTTATGGTATTTATGAAAATGGTATTTATGAAAAATATAGTTCGTGGTAGCCGCAACCTTTAGGTTGCGTAAATACATGCAGGCTGAAGCCCGCGACTACCAAAAATTAAAATTACATTTTGGACTGCAACAACCATGTTGTTGCAATTATTACACAGGCTAAAGATCATTCACAATCTATATTTACCCACAATCTTTAAATTGCGTAAATATGTGAGACTGAAATCTACAACTTTAGATAAAACAACTATATATTGTGTTATAAAACTAAGTTAGTACAATATATAGTATAATGAATAAAATTTGTTTTGTCAATAGGTAAGATTAAAAAAATTTTTTTATTTTTTATCACGGAAAAAAATATAAAATATTGATTTCCAAAATTTTTTATTATATTATCACTTACTTAATGTCCCCGTAGCTCAACTTGGTAGAGCAGCGGACTCTTAATCCGTTGGTTGCGAGTTCGACTCTCGCCGGGGACATACTTAGTTATTACTAAATTGTTTCTGTTTCAAATGTTTTATTGTTTCAAAAACAACAAAACTACTCAATAAAAACAAAATCCCTGCTATAATAGTTATCACATCAAAAATGTTTTTGCTTAACTTCATATATATACTATACAACAAAGCTGAAATAGTAACCAACAACATAAAAATTGTTGGAAGTAATACTACAATTTTATTTTTATAATTTTGTTTTCTTATCCAAAGATATATTACCAAAAGTACCAATGCAGCTAAAAGTTGATTAGCAGTACCGAACAATGGCCAAACTATCTTCCAACACGGAACAATATTTCCTGAAAAATCTCTTAATTTCAAATTCAACAAAATCAATGGCAAAATCAAAGATAAAATTGTTGCTGTTATACGAACAATCAAAGATGATTTTGTAAGTCCAAAAAATTCTTGAAATATATATCTTAATATTCTTGTAGCAGTATCTAAAGTGGTTAAAATAAAAGCAGAAATTGCCAAATATCCTATTGTTTTACCAACTTCTTGGTTAATTCCAAAAACAGAAGATAGTTTTGAAATACCTAAAGCATATATTTTTTGAGGGTTTGAAAGTTCTCCTCTATGTAGCATCATCAAAGTTGATAAAGCAACCGCTGCAACAATACCTTCTAAAATCATACCACCGTATGCTATAAACCTCGCATTTTTTATGTTATCAAGTTGTTTTGAAGTTGTCCCAGAAGAAACTAAGGAATGAAAACCAGAAATTGCACCACACGCTATTGTGATAAACATAAAAGGAAAAAGTGTACCTATGGATGAATTAAAACTTATAAATGAAGGATAAGAAATAGTTGTTTTTGAAAATAGAAGCCCCAAAACACCTATTATTACTGTAAAATATAAGAAATAACTTGATAAATAATCTCTTGGCTGTAATAAAAACCATACAGGAAGTATAGATGCTAAAAAACTATAAACCAAAAGCATCCACACCCAAGTTTGTTTTGAAAAAAATAAAAATTTATATTCTAAATTAAATATAATTCCAACCAAAATTAATACTAAAGCAATTATTGTTGATATACCAACGTTAAGTTTTATTTTATAAACTAATATACCAAACATCACTGCAACTATTACATACCACATGCTTGTTTGTGCAACTGAAGGCTCATTAAAAAACGTATCTGCTGCTAAATCACAAAATACTGCTACAACATATACTAATGCAAACCATATAAACAAAAGAAAAATTTTGTATGTTGTTTTATTAATATACTTATTTGCAACTTGTGCAATAGACAAACCTTCATGACGAACAGAAATAACAAGTGATGAAAAATCATGTAATCCACCAATAAAAATTGTTCCTAAGATAATCCATAATACAGCAGGAAACCATCCAAAAGAGAGTCCTGCTAAAATCGGTCCTACAATAGGTCCTGCACCTGCAATAGATGAAAAATGATGTCCTAAAAGGACAAACTTGTTTGTAGGAACAAAATCAATACCGTCATACAATTTTTTTGATGGCACATCTTCTTTCTCATCCACTTCATAATTTTTTTCTAAAAACTTCCCATAGGTAAAATAAGCAATAACAAAAATGATTATTATTGTAAAAATATAGAGACTCATAGTTTAACTCCTAAAATTGAAAAACTCGTAAACTCAATCAACTGTATAGCTCTTTCAACTCTACAAACTCTATAAACACTTACTTCCTTCCAAAATCATCCTCAAGACGAACTATATCATCTTCACCAAGATAACTACCATATGCAACTTCTACAATCTCAAGAACATTTTTATTTGATGGATTTTCTAATCTATGTGGTATATTTTTTTCTATCTTTAATGTTTGACCTTGTTTCAAATATAAAATTTTGTTCCCACATATAATTTTTGCAATACCTTTTACTACAAACCATTGTTCAGCACGTTTTTTATGTTTTTGTAAACTCAATTTTTTATTTGGTAAAACATTTATTAATTTAACTTTGTATCCTTTTTCATTTCTTAAAACAGTATAAAAACCCCATGGTCTTTGTGTGGTTTTATGATACAAAGTTGTCTCGTCAGAAATTCTTTCAACAATATCTTTAACTTTTTGATCAAAATTTTTGTTTAAAACTAACAAAGCATCTTCACTGTCAACAATTATTAAATTTTCTAAACCACATGTCGCAATTAATCTCTTATCTCCAAAAACTGTAATATCCTTACTTCCAATATCAACATTATTTGCTAAAATTATATTTCCTTGCTCATTTTTTTTATAAATTCTCTCAAAAGAAGCCCAACTACCTAAATCATCCCAAAAAATACTTAATGGTATTACAACAACATTTTTTGTTTTCTCAATTAACCCTTTATCAATAGGTAGTGATGGTAATTGTGAATAAATTTCTTCAAGTTTTGTTTGAAAACTTTTGTTTTCAAACTTTTTGTAGATTTTAGGTTGATAAATTTTTAATTCTTCAAAAAACGTTTTTAAAGAAAAAATAAATATTCCACTATTCCAATAAACATTTTCTAAAAAAGTCAAATTTTTTGCTGTTTCAAAATCTGGTTTTTCGATAAATTTTTTGATATAAAAAGAATTTTTATCAAAATTTATATCAGACTCAATATGACCAAAATCTGTTTCAATTCTTGTCGGTTTTATACCAAAAAGAACAATAGGTCCTTTTTTTGCAGTACTTTTTGCTTTTTTGATAAAACTTACAAACTTCTTTTCTTCTTTTATAAAATGGTCTGACGGAAAAACACCAATAATCTCATCTGAATATTTTTCTTTAATAACAAAACAAGCAAAAGTTATTGCAGGTAGAGTATTTTTAATATCTGGTTCACATAATATATTTTCTAATGGAAAGTCTATATTTAAATCTTGTATGTTTTCTTTAACTAAGAACTTATGTTCTCTATTTACAACAATAAAAATTTTTTCAACATCAGTAAATTTTTTTATACGAAGAAATGTTTTTTGAAGCAAAGAGTATTTTTCGTTAGGAAGTTTAATTAAAAACTTAGGCCAATACTTTCTTGATACAGGCCAAAGTCGTGTTCCTGCACCACCCGCTAAAATTATTGATATCATAAATTTTAATTATTTTCCATTTTTGTTAGTTTAAATTTATTATGATAAATTAAATTTTGTTTCAACACTTC
>CAZFSG010000046.1:3072-9928 GCA_964521665.1 uncultured Elusimicrobia bacterium | reverse complement strand
CTTCGTTAGATATTTTCCGTGGGATAACAATTGCGTCAATGTTGTTAGTTAACAATCCGGGTAGCTGGTCATATATTTATCCACCATTGAAACATGCAGAATGGTATGGATGGACTCTCACAGATTTAATTTTTCCATTTTTTTGTTTATAGTAGGTGTTGCGATAAAACTTTCGTTAGATAAGTATATTTTATCTAATGTAAGCCTGTCAAATTTTATGGCGGATAGTTCGCAGAAGTGTACTTTTATTCCTTTTAGGGTTGACTCTTCATGGATTCCCGAACTATAATTTTGCAGAGATACGTATTCCCGGAGTGTTACAACGTATTTCATTATGTTATTTTTTCTCAGCTTTGATATATTTAGTTATAACCAAAAAAGAAAATGAAGAAATAAAAGTTTCATCAAGAACTCTCGTATTTATTACTTTAGCACTACTTAGCTTATATTATGTTTTAATGACATTTGTTCCTGTGCAAACTATAGGCAAAAGTATTCTTTCAGCAGATAGAAAAGATGCGAACCTTGCTGCGTATATAGATAGAATTATTTTTACTGAAAAACATTTGTGGAAGGTCTCAAAAACATGGGATCCAGAAGGATTGTTAAGCACTATTCCTGCTATAGGGACAACTTTAACAGGAATACTTTGTGCATGGTGGATAAAACAAAAAATTGATGAAAATAAAAAAGTAATAATATTATTTGCAGTGGGATTTTTAACTTTTTTATCAAGTTTTTTCTGCGATATATTCATGCCGATAAACAAATCTTTGTGGACACCTGCATATGTTCTTTTATCAAGTGGATTAGCAGGGTGTATGCTTGCTATATGTTATTGGTTTTACGACATCGAGAAAAAAACTTTTTTATCAAAACCGTTCTTAGTTTTTGGTACACAAATGCTATAACAGTATTCTTTTTATCTGGACTATTTGCAAGAATTCTTTATTTGGTAAAAATTTCAAATGTTTCTATTAAACAACTTTTTTATGAAAAAGTTTTGTTAATAATAACTTTTCATAAATACAGATTCGCTTCTTTAATTTATACATTATTGTTTGTGTTGTTCTGGTATATTATAATGAGTATATTTTACAAGAAAAAAATTTTTATTAAAGTATGAAAAAGAAAGAATAAAATTTTATGTAAGAGTTTATTGGTGAAAAATGGTTAAAAGAAGCAAAAAAAGTTCTTAATAAAATTGAACAAACACAAAAAGAAAATATTTTAAAAGCTGCTGAAATAATGACTGAAACAATTGCTAACAAACACTGAGTGTATGTATTTGGTGTTGGACATGCAGTATTACCTGTATGTGAAGTTTACTAGGATAGGTGGTATTGTTGGGTTTCAGACCTATACTTGAACTACCATTATCATATTTTACACATGTTGTTGGTGAGCAAGGTGTAAGACAATTTTTGTTTTTAGAACGGCTTGAAGGATATGGGAAAGTTATTATGAAAAACTATGATTTTGAAAAAGGTAATTGCATATGGATTTTTTCATATTCAGGTATCAATGGTGTAATTATAGATGCTGCAATGGATGTTAAAGAAAAAGGTATACCTATAATTGCTTGCACTTCTATGGATAACACATTAAAATCTTCTTCTCGCCATTCTTCTGGTAAAAAACTTTACGAACTTGCAGATGTTGTGATAGATTGTTGTGGTCCTGTAGGTGATGCTATGTTAGAAATTGAAGGGTTAGAGTATAAAATAGGGCCTGTGTCAACATTTGCCTTTATCGCAATAACACAATGTATTCTAACACAAGTTATAAAAAATTTGGTTGACCGAGGTGAACGGGTATACATCAATCCGTCAGCAAACACTAAAGAAACTGCAAAAACTCCAGATGAAATTATTGAAGAAAACTCGCAAGAGTTTGCAAGAAGATTATATAGAAGGAGGGAATAGACATGAAAGAACTTATATATCCAATTAGTTTATTTTTAGTCATAAGTTGTTTAATATCAAAATCTTTCTCACAACAAAAATTTGTTCATGCAGTATGGTATAATGCGTACCAAATTGATTTATCAAACCAAGACCAAGCAAAACAAATTATTGACCAACATTTTAATCAATTAGCTGACATGAAAATTAATACTGTAGTTTTTCTTGTCAAATATCCTAACGGACTTGTGTATTACAAAAGCAAATATGCAAGAGCTGCTTGTGAATGGGATGTACTTGACTATGTTATTAAAAAATGTAGAGAATACAATATGAAGATACATCCATATTTAAACATTTTTGCAGAAGAAGGGTATTTCTTACAAGAAAACCCTGAATATGCAGAAGTTCGTCAAGATGGAACAAGGACAAACTGGGCATCGCCTGCTGTTAAACATGTTCGCACACGAATGTTGAATATGATAAAAGAAATTATTAGCAATTACAATGTTGATGGTATACAACTTGACAGGATTCGTTATCAAGGATATAACGATGTAGGATTTAATCCTGAAAGTATAAAATTGTATAAAAAGAAATATAAAAAAGAACCTAATGTAGCTGACCCTGATTTTTATCAGTTGAAATGTGATTTAGTTTCATCTTTTGTAGAATCTGCATTTAAACTTGTAAAATCTTATAACAAAAACTTGATTTTTTCAGCTTCTGTTTTTCACACACCTACCACTGCAAGAAATAATCGTATTGCACAACAATGGGATCTATGGGTTAAAGAAAACTGGCTTGATTTTGTTTTCCCAATGGCTTATACAGATAAACCTGAAACATTTAAAAAATATTTAGACGAAGATGTTTTTACAATAACAAGTACTTCTTCAACTGTAAAACTTGTGATGGGTATCGGAGTATATTATAAAGGTATGACAAAAGAAAAACTTGCTCAACAAATAAAACTTTGTTTAGAGAATCCTGTTGTTTCAGGTATATGTTATTTCAATGCATATAATCTGTTTGAAAATCCAGAATTTTGTGAAGTAATAAAGGCAATAGATCTTGAAAACAGGGTAATAAATTTGTCTAAATAAAAATTAAAAATGCAAAATATATATTTCAAATTTTCTTTATCAAAAACAGAATTACAATCTTTAGAAAAACTGATAAACAATAATCTTGAGTTTGACAAATTTTCTTTACCACATATTGAATATCTGATTTTTGATGATCCTAATTTTTCAGACGAGTATATTATTTGTGGATATATAAACAACGAATTGATAAGTTTTCTTTGCAGTGTTCGTGCTAATTATAAAGGAAAACAAATCGGTTGGATAAAAATTTTTTTAGTTGACAAAAAGTTTAGAAGAAAAGGTATTGGAAGACAAATGTTTTCTTTGATTGAAGAAAAATTTAAATTTTGTGATGAAATAAGGATAATGGATTCTGTTCCGTGTTATTTTCAGCCAGGTGTGGATGTAAGATACACTGAAGCAATTGTGTTTTTAGAATCTTTAGGATACAAAAAAATAGGTGAAAATATACATTTAGAGACTGATATTACAAAAATAGATTTTTCTTTAATTGAATCATTAGAACGACAGCTTAATAAACAAAATTATACTATTGTTCAAGGAACAACTGAGTTGTATCAACCATTGGTTACTTGGATACGGTAAGTATTTCCTGCATGGGAATATGGAGTATCATTTTCATACAAAGCTAAACAACCACAAGTTTTTGTTGCTTTACATAATAACACTGTTGTTGGATTTTCATGCTTTAACACAACTGCTGAAGGATGGTTTGGTCCGATAGGTGTTGATGTACAACATAGAAAAGTAGGCTTAGGGAAAATTTTGTTGTTAAAATCGTTGAAATAACTTAAAAATCTTGGATATAAAAAATCTGTGATACCTTGGATATCACCATCATCACTTAAGTTTTATGTTTCAACTTGTAATGCAAGAATCTCAAGATGTTTTTGGGTATATTCAAAATGAAAAAGATTGTTCTTGGAAGTAAAATTGTTATAAAATTAAATATAGAAAAATACCATCTGGTATAGTAACAACATTTGCAACACATGTGCTAAACCATCCTAATTTTCCTCCCGCGAGTGAATTTTTATTATCTCACAATTTTAATATCAAAAAAATATTTGCTGCTGAACACGGATATTATCTTGTCAAAACCGCTGGTGAAAATGTACAAAATACTAAAGAAATATATACCAATCTTCCCGTCTATAGCTTATATGGTACTACAAAAGAAATTCTGTCTGAATGGGTTAAAGATATTGATATAATTCTTTACGACATTAACGATTTAGGATTAAGGTTTTACACTTTTGGTTCTACATTGTATTATGTTTTACTTTCTGCAAAGAAATTAAACAAAAAAGTTGTCATCCTTGATAGACCAAACCCATTAACTGCAGAAATTGTTGATGGAAATATCTTAAATAAAGAATACAAGTCGTTTGTTGGTATTTCTGAACTACCAGTTCGATATGCCTTTACACAAGGTGAGTTAGCATTGTATTACAATTCTGAAGAGAACATAAATGCAGAACTTGAAGTTATACCTATGGAAAATTATAACCGCAACCTTTGGTGGGACGAAATTTATCCACACATATGGTTTAACCCATCACCAAATATAAATAGTTTAACTACAGCATTGATTTATTCTGGCAGCTGCCTTTTTGAAGGAATAAATGTTTCTTATGGTATAGGGACCACACGACCTTTTGAACTAATTGGTGCTCCATGGATTAATACTCATAAATGGTTGGATTCATTACTCTCATACAAAGAGCATTTAAATGGTGTATTATTCACAAAAACTGTTTTTGTTCCAAAATATGGAAATTATAATGGTAAAGTTTGTTACGGCATACAAGTTATAATTAATAATAGAAACAATGTTAGAATATTCAACGTTGCTGTTTAAATAATTTTATCTTTATATGAAACACATAAAAAATATTTTAAATTTATTCCTTCTACAGATCAACAAAAAAAGAAAAAAACATATTGGATTGACAAACTTGCTGGCAGAACTGAACTAAGAAAATTTATTCAAACAAAAAAATATAGTTTTGCTAAACTTAAAACAAAATGGGAAACTGAACTTGAATTATTTAAAAGAAAAAGGCAGAAGTTTTTGATAAATCTAATCTATAAGGAAAAATATCAATGAACACACAAAATATAATTAACAGGCGTTATTTTTTTAATTTTACTGATTTTGATATTAAATGGATGTGTAACATTTCAACCTAGATCAAAAATTGTTCTTCAGGAAAAAGAAATTTTGTTAGCTAAACAACTTAATATAGAAGAAGAACAACTACAAAATTTTTTGTCAAAACCTATGTACAAATTTACACCAAAAGAAATTGATAAGTTTTTAGGATATTTACAACTTGCAATACCGGATCTTCGCCAAAGGTTAAGATATATTGCAAAAAAGTTTTTAGGACAACCATACCAACTAACTGGTAAAGAATATTATTTATTAGGTGAGTTTCCATTCGAAATATACGATACTGCACCACTGTTTTCTATAGAAAAAAGTAATTGTGTAACTTTTGCTGAAACAGTATATGCAATGACACTTGCTTGGGATTGGCAAAGTTTTTTTGCTATTCTTCAAAGAATAAGATACAAAAATGGTGAAATAAGTTTGCTAACAAGAAATCATTATACTGAACTTGATTGGAACATAAACAACTCGTGGCTTGTTGAAGATATTACACAAGAACTTGCTAAAGATAAATCTGTTGCTGTATATGCAGAATATAACAAAACAAAATTTTTTAAAAAATGGGGGCTCAATGTTGACTTAAAAGAATCTTTAACTTGGTATTATATCCCTTATGAAGTAGTTCCTAAAATTATTGACAAACTTGACAGTGGTGATTTTGTAAACATTGTCTGTGGACATGACGAACCTAACAACAAATGGGTGGGTCATGTAGGACTTATAATAAAAGAAGATGATGGCACTGTATATTTTTTACATTCAGCTAAACCAAAAGTTAAAATGGAACCGTTATTAGCAATGTGTACCACAGCAAAAGAATTGAACCAAAAAACACAAAAATATAATGAAAAAGTTATTGAAGAAAATAAAAAAATTAAAGAATATAATGAAAAACTTAGAAAAAAAACTGGCGGAAAACCACATCCTAAAGAAAAAAAACTTTTACCTACAAAACCTTATTTTTATGGATTTAAATTCTTAAGATTAAAAGAAAATCCGTTAGAAGAACTTGTGAAACTTGATGGTGACAAAACTCCATTAGTAACAGGACCTATTGGATTGTATATAAAACATAAAAATCAGAAGAAAGGTGGTGAATAAATATATGAACAAAAAAAATTTTAAAGTTCTAACATTACTCAAAATCACACCATCAGATGTATCTATAGATTATGTAAACAACAAGAAACAATTCCAACTTCATACTTTGCTTACAGAACAACGTCATAAAAAAACATGGAACTTAAGTTTTGTTATAAAAGAAAATATTCAAGAAGGACTAAAAATGATCTTTTCTGTTGATGAAGATATAGTAGAAAAATATAAACAAATTGTTGAAAATAAAAAATATATCTCTATACTTCATCAAGCAGTTGATAAAATCCACAATGCTATATTAAACAGAAAAAAATTTATGTTTATGGCTGTGGTTCAACAGGCCGTTTAGCAAAACAAATGGAGTCAGCTATATGGAGACCCTTTTGGCGTAAAGTAAAATCCTCACATCTGTGGAACAAATTGTCTCAATATCCACCAAACAATATAGAGAAAAAACTTATTGGTGAAATGACTGGTGGTGACCGTGCGTTGATCAGTGCACTTGAAGGGTTTGAAGATTTGCAACTTATTGGTAAACTACAACTACAAGATAGAGGTGTACAAAAAGG
>CAZFSG010000046.1:1265-2972 GCA_964521665.1 uncultured Elusimicrobia bacterium | reverse complement strand
TAATCCTGACGAAGTATTAAAACCTTTTATAAGAAGTAAAACAGTAATAGAACATCCTGGTATAACAAAAATTAATCTGGCCACAGGTCCTCAAGCTATCACTGGATCAACACGAATGCAAGCAACAACTTCTGAAACTTATTTATTAGGAGTGATAATTGAAAATGCTATCTACAAAATTTTAAAAAATTTTTTGTCAGAAGAAGAATTATCTATTTTAGGGTATAAAAATTATACAGGAATAAAACAACGGCTATTATACTTTGCTAAAATACGAGAGTATATTTTGCAACAACTACCGTCTATTGCAAAATTTACAAATTTAGAGTACACAACATATAAATTAAAAAATTTTTCAAGTTATTTTACAAAACAAGCTTTGATTGCTGTATTTATTGCTTGTGCAGAACGTTCCCCTACTTTTAGGTTGTTCCCACTTGATACTATATACGAACCACAAAGAAAATGTTGGGTACAAGTTTTTACGGAAGGAAAAAATTATAAAGAAGCATGGTATAACTTTTTAGGTCGTAACTTCTACGGTCTTAAAAAAGAATTTTACAAACCTGAGTTTGAACAAAAAATTGAGGATCCCTTCTTAAAACAAACTGCGTTAAACAGTTTAGAAAATGATACTTGTGAACAAGAACAATATTATGACTTTTCTTTTTCTGAAGAAAATTTATCAAGAAATTCAAAAAAAATAAATAAAAATGACCTATCTGTTGCTATACTTTTAGATGAAGAAATTGAAGAACTTGTGGCCCCATAAAAAACTGTTTATAAGTTTATAAACTTGTCAAAACAAAACCAAGCAAATGTATGTATAATAACTATATCAAACGTTTCATATAAAAAAATTTTTGATAAAGTAAACCAAAGTTTAACCGAAAAAGATGTAATGATAAATTTTGTAATTTCTGATTCTGAACCTGACCCATTAAAACTTAATAAACAAATATTACTAAAAATTTTGTTAAATGTACATTCAACTGCTGTAATAACACTTTTAGGTCGGGTGGTTGGTAACACTATGGTATTTGTGAACGCAAGTAATCTTAAACTTATTGGTCGTGCAACATATCTTATCATGACACATGTAAACGATACTATAACAAAAGAGTACTGGAAAAAAAATTTTGGCGAAACAGAAACTATAACTTATGAAGAAGCAAATGCTGTTTTGTTTGACGCGATTGAGTATCTTAAAAAACATCCTCAACAAATTGGTGAAGTAGCATTGTCTATAATCCGTATTCTTGAATGTTTGAAAAAAAATTCGTATATTTCATATGAAGAAGCTATAAAAATTATTGAAACAGAAGGACTTGAAAGTTATCTTTTAAAACATAACCCTTCTTTAAAACCATAAATGAGGAGGTGTAAAAAATTATGAATAACTCAAAAATTTTGTCTTCAATAAAACCTAAAATTGTACCAGAATTACATCCAGAGTTTACTCCTGCTGTTCTTGCAACTACTGAATATGAAAAACGTGTTAAACAAAAGACACTGTTCCAGTAAAAATTTGTGTTGTAAGATAAAACCAAAGTAGAACTACTATTGAAACAAAAGTTTTTCCAAAAGGACATCAAATTGAACAAGAAAATTTGTGGTATATAGAACGGTTAGTAAAATCAATGTTATGGATTTACGGTGGTCATAAAGTGATCTTTGGAGGACCAAAAGAATTAGGGATGTATATAA
>CAZFSG010000046.1:0-1165 GCA_964521665.1 uncultured Elusimicrobia bacterium | reverse complement strand
AAAATTTGACTATGATATGATGACAACTGTATATGATAAACCATTAACTGTAGAAATCACTACTTATGACAAAGTTCCTGATACAAAAGAAGTTACACAAGCTATTGGTAGACATTTAGATGGTTGTAGGATAGGTTTTGACCTTGGGCCTTCTGACAGAAAAGTTTCAGCAGTAGTAAATGGTAAACCTGTTTTTAGTGAAGAAGTAATATAGTAACCAGCACAACATACTAACTGGAAATACCATTATCATGAAATAATGTCAGCGTTACATCGTGCTGCTGCACATTTGCCAAAAGTAGATGCTATAGGTGGCAGTTCTGCAGGTATATGGGTGAATAATCGTGTCAAAGTAGCATCGTTATTCCGTGGAATACCTAAAAAAGAGTTTAAAGAAATTTCTAATATATAATGTTAAAAATACAAAAATATTGGAAAGTACCTTTAGTTGTTGTCAACGATGGCGAAGTAATAGCTCTTGCTGCTTCAATGTCACTAAATATAAATTCTGTATTAGGTATAGCAATGGGGTCATCTGAAGCCGCTGGATTCGTTAACGAAAAAGGTAATATCACAGACTGGCTAAACGAACTTGCTTTTGTTCCTGTTGACTTTAACTTATCTGCACCTGTTGACGAATGGTCTGGTGATTATGGTTGCGGAGTACAGTATTTCTCACAACAAGCTGTATTCAGGTTAGCTGCTAAAGTTGGTATTGAGATACCACAAGATAAAACTCTTGCTGAAAAACTTAAGTATGTACAAGAATTTCTTGAAAAAAATGATGATCGTGCTATAAAAATTTGGCAAACAATAGGAATCTATATGGGATACGGTGTCGCATATTATCATAAATTTTATAATATGAAACATGTGCTTATTTTAGGAAGAGTAACATCTGGTCAAGGTGGTGAGATTATTCTTAACAAATCTAAAGAAGTTTTGTCAACCGAATTCCCTGAACTTGCAAAAAAAATTGAATTACATCTACCTGATGAAAAAAGTCGTCGTGTAGGACAATCAATTGCTGCTGCATCATTACCAGTTATTAAAAAATAATAAAAATTTTCGTTTGTTTTACTTTTCTATAAAAAAAGAAATTTTTTTTACCATCTTGTTGATAAAAAAACAAAATTTAAGTATATTTAAAACCTATTGTTGGGTT
>CAZFSG010000045.1:2822-10439 GCA_964521665.1 uncultured Elusimicrobia bacterium | reverse complement strand
ATTATTTTTCGATTTAAACCAAGAGGTAAGTTTTTATGAACAAAAAAGGACAAGTTTTACCTATAGTAATTGTAATTTCTTTGTTTCTTATAATAATAATTCCAACAATAATTGAATGGTCAAGACATCAAACAAAAATGTCGTTTAAGATGCACGGTAGAAGTATTGCAACAAATTTAGCAGAAGCAGGTATTAATCGCGCTGTATGGAAGATTAAAAGTTCAACTGCAACCTGGGATTTAGTATTAAAAGGATATTCTATAGCAGGATACAACTTTGATGTTCTTTATGATGACATTCCTGGTGGTGTATATAGAATAAAAATTTCAAGCGGGCCTGAAAGTAAAGAAGTGACAATTATTGCTGAAGGGAAGGATGAGAAAACAGGAGAAGTTCGTGCTATAAAAGCAATATATAAAAACTTGTGTATTCCAGGTTCTGTCATTTCAAAAGGAAATATTTATTTAGGGAATGCGTTTGAATGTCATTGGGGGCCTGTTATGGCTTGGGGGAATATAGAACTTACAGATGCTGTTATTGCAAGAAAGTATTATCCGAGGAAGTTTGCACATGGTGTTGTATCATCATTACCTTCTTATCCAAGAGATACAAACGGTCTTGACCCACCAAATACTGATAATTTAGAATGGTGGTCTGACTATCCAGTACCTGATCTTCCAGTATTAGATTTTAATGCGTTAAGGTCGTCTGCTGCTGTAAATGTTGCAACATATCTTGAGAAAGATTCTGAAGATTCTACCTATGAGTATTATTTATGGAAAAAAGTTTATCCTTTAGGGTCACCACCGCCTGCTAACTGGATCAAAAATTTGCATCCTTCTGTAACAATAATGAGTTCTGCTACTATAAACACACTAAATTTTTATGCATGTTCTTCAATGAATAGTTATAATGGACCAAAATACTGGCAACAAGTAAATTATAGAAAGTCAAATGGGCAAATAAGTTATACTAATTTAAGTAGTTGTAATCTTACACCAGGACAAAACCATGATGGAAGACCTCATTTTCAAAATCCGTGGCGACATCCAGCAAAACTTGCAGGCAGAGTATGGTATTGGGATGGAGATTTAATAATGACAGGTGGAACTGCTGATGCTGGTTGTGGTATAAAAGGGAAATTGATAATTCGTGGTAATTTCACAAATTATACTGGAGATAATCTTAAGGTAACAGGTAATCCTGAAACAGGATTGTTACTTTCTGAATGCAAAGTTCCTTCTGAAGCATATCTTGAATATCAAAAAATTGACACTGCAGCTACAAACGAATATCCAGCAGATGATGGCTACAGAAGAATACGTCCTACCTTTAGTTTTGGTAATGAGACATGGAGTGGAGGACCTTCTGCTGCAAACACTGATGTAGGTTTAGCAGGGTTCTTATATGTAGGTGGTGATTATGATATGGAAGGACCGATGGATATTTATGGTGCAGCATGGGTTGTAGGTAAGGTATCCCGAGGGACTGGTGTTTCTGAATACTCAATTATATTTTTTGATGAGAGCTTAGATTTACCTTCATTAAATGTTGTTTTAGTAAGGAAATTATGGCAAACAATACCGCCAACAAATATTCCATGGTAGAATTATAAAAATATTGTATCTTGTTAAAATTTGACTTTTTGTCAACTTTTTAGGTAAGTTGAACACTATTTATAAAACTTCAGCAAGAAGGTCGTATGGTGTCAGCAGTTTTTTTATTTTTGCAGAAATAACTTCTGAATTATTAGTTGTGGTTAAGTATGTTTTACCATCAATTTCTGGACATTGGAATTCTGTATGACCACAATTTGTTTCATCAAGTAGCACAGTATAAATTTTACTTATACGTTGTTTATTTTTTTTATAAGTAATTTTTTGTTGTAACAACATAATTTCTTTAAATCTTTCCTCTTTTATTTCTTTAGGTATTTCTTTTTTGAATTGAGCAGCAACAGTATTTTTTTGTTTAGAAAACTTAAACACGCCAAGCCAGTCAAACTCTATATTTTTAATATCGTTGTAAAGTAGTTTAAAATCTTCTTCTGTTTCATATGGGAAACCTACTATAACTGTTGTTCTTAAAACAATATTATGTTTTTTAAGTTTTTCAATAAGTTTCATTAAATTTTTCCTTGTAATTTTGCGGTTCATAAGAGATAAAATTTTGTCAGAAGTATGTTGTATAGGTAGGTCAATATAATTACAAACTTTTTCATTTGAATAAATTTCTTTGATTAATTTGTCGTATAAATGTGCTGGATGTGTATAAAGGATTCTTATCCATAAAAGATCTTTTATCTTAGAAAGTTTTGATAAAAGTTTATGAAGAAGTTGTTCTTTATAAATTTTTGTTCCATATAAAGTTGTATCTTGTGAGACAAGAATTAGTTCTTTTTTACCTAAAGAAACAAGTATCTTTGCTTCTTCAATAATATCTTCAATAGTTCTTTCACGATAAGGACCTCTTATTTGTGGTATCAAACAATAACTACATTTGTTGTTACATCCATCTGCAATTTTTAAATAAGCATAGTTTTTTGTTGAGACCAACCGTGGCAAGTTGTGTGTGGGAAGAAAGTTTTTTTGTTCTGAAACATCAAAAATTTTTTTGTTAAAATTTTTTAATACTTTCGGTATTTTTTTATATTCAGATATACCAAAAAAAGCATCTACTTCTGGATATTTTTTTACTAAAATTTCTTTCTCAAGTTCTGGTAAACATCCTACTACAACAACTTTAATCTTTTTTTCTTTTTTTAGTTTAATAAGATTATTGATATACCTTTTTGCTTCTTTTCTTGCAGAATCTATAAAACTACAAGTTGATAGTATCACAATATCAGCATATTCTGGTTTGTTAACAAATATAAACTTTTCTTTGTTTAACAGACCACAAAGTATCTCACTATCAACTGTGTTTTTTGGACAACCTAAAGATATTATATGTATCTTCATTTATTAAGATAGCAAAGCAAACTTTGTA
The DNA here is from genome assembly GCA_964521665.1 of uncultured Elusimicrobia bacterium. Lineage (GTDB taxonomy): Bacteria > Elusimicrobiota > Endomicrobiia > DTEH01 > DTEH01 > JANXDG01. Next base: position 7,451 of record CAZFSG010000045.1, on the reverse strand, counting down.
GCCACAGTTATATATTTTTTTACTTTTTATAAAGAAACTAATTCGATATTATTAATTTTTGACCATACAGCAAAACTTTTATTTTTTATAACACATACAAATAATGTTTGTTCAAACTTTTTTGCAAACTCTACTGCAGATTCTAAATCTTTTTCTGTTTTTATTAAATTACAAGTAGCGGTTGCTAACGCGTCAGAAAACGAAACTGAGTTTGAAATAATTGTTACAGCATCTGCATTGCCAAAACTTAATGAATGACCAATATTCCCTGAAGATGTACATATACCTAAAGGTTGGTTTAACAGCGAAATTTTTATACCAAGATTTTTTGTAAAAACAGAGTTTTCACCTGCGTAAATACCAACTGTTATAGGTTCATCAATATAAGCAAAAATATCACCTCCGTTTTCTATAATTAAAAATTTTTTTAAACTTTCTTTTTCTATAACTTTTATGATTTTGTTACCTAAAAATTCTGCAATAGTTCCTGCAACAGATGCCATAGGTCCTACTGTTTTAATAATTTTTGCTGTTTCAGCCATATGTAAGACAATTTTTGGCGAATTTTTTTTAACTTCAATTGGTTGTAACGATGTCAAAAATTCAGGATGTTGCTTTATATATTTTTCTAATGGCTTCCTTATTGAGATAAGATTTCTTAATATCAGAGATGAAAAATTTTTTGGCGATTTTATAAACAAAGAAGTTTCTTTGTAAACAACTTCGTATGAAGTAATATCAGAATGAGTTAATGAAAATAAAATTGTTCTATATTTCAACATACAATAATCGTGATAATAAAAAGATGAGGATGTAAAACACACTCCTGGCTGCTTTCGCATCCTCCTCTTGATAGAGGGGACGTGGCGTTTTTCTTTGGTTAACTTTCTTTTTCCCTAAAAAGAAAGTAACTCCTCTTTAGTAAGAGGGAACCCACAGGGGTGTGTTTATACTACACACTCTCGGTGTTTTCGCAAATGGACTTCTTGATATAAAAGAATTTGTTGGAAAAAAAACTAAATCACCAACTTGATAGCTTTTGGTGGACAAACTTTTATACATAATTCACATGCTATACATTTTGATTTATCAAAACTTACAAGATATGTTTCTTTATCCATTTTTAGCGCACCTACTGGACATATAGGAATACAAACACCACAATGATAACAAATTTTTTCATCAAATTTTATATCTTTACTCAATGGTTGTATCTCAATACCGAGTTTTTTCAAAAAATGTATTCCGTTATCAAAATCAATTTTTTTACCTGAAAGTTCTAAAACTAAGATTCCTTCAGCATCAGGTTGTATACTTGCTTTAAGAATGTTTATCATAAGATTGTAATCTTTAACAAGATGGTATACAATAGGTCTGTCAATAAGTTGTTTTGGAAATTTTAGGACAAGTTTTCGTGAAATTTCATGTTTTGTCATTGTATGTTATCCTCTTTTTTATGTTGTTGAACAATTTTTCCTGAAAAAATAGAACATATTTTTTCTACTACAGGGTCGGTTTGTTGGATTTTTTTAGGTTTTATTATAACAGTTTTTTGTTGAGTTTGTTGTTGGTTTTGTTGTAACTGTTCTGTTGTGTCTTTGAAAACCATTTTTTCGCTTTGTTTTACATCGTAATAAACTTTAATTGTTTTACCAAAATTTTCTTTTATAATTTTTTCTAAATTCAAATTTTGCATTTGCAAAGATAATAAAAGATATTTGTTGGGCAAAAAAATTGTCATAGTATCATCAGATAAACTAACTTCAGATTCTGCTAATATAGGATAACTCAATGGTTTCTCAATCCTTACTATTTCTAACAACTTTTGCCAGAAATCTTCTGGTTGAAAATTTTGTTGTTCTTGTTGATACGATACTTGATTGTTTTGTAGTTGGTAAGTTGAGTTAAGTTGTGGTTGGACGAAAGAACTTTGTTGAGTTTGTTGTATTTGTGTTGGTTGAACTTCTTTTTGTTGTTCAATAAGTTTTATAAGTTCATCAATTTCTTTATATTGATGTGTTAACCTTAATGTATAAATTTCAAACAATGTTTTTGGATATTCAACACGTTTGATTTCTTCAGATAATCTTATTAGTTGTTGGATAATAGCAACAACTTGTTCTGTTGAAAATTTATCTTTAAATAAATCAACATTGTAAACAGAACTGTTTATATCAGAAACTTTTTTGTACAACAACTGATGAAAAAATTCAAGCAGGTCTTTAGAAAACTGTAATAAATCAATACCAGAATAGTAAATCTCATTTATATAATCAAACAACAATTTAGGTTGTGCTGTTGTTAAAAGTTCAACATATTTGTGAACAACTTCAACAGATGTATATCCTAAAATTTGACGAACGATACTTATATTAACAACATTATAAACTTCAGTAAGGGATAAAATTTGATCCAACAAACTTAATGCATCTCTGACAGAACCTGTTGAAAGGTCTGCAATAAGGTTTAAAGCATCATCAGTAATTTTATCTTTTTTGTTTTCCTGTATTACAACATTTTTTAGTTGGTTAAAAATAACTGATGTTGGCACAGGCCTAAAATGAAAAACTTGACATCTTGAGACAATTGTTAATGGCAACGCATTAAATTCTGTTGTTGCTAAAATAAAAATTACATATGATGGCGGTTCTTCAAGTGTCTTAAGTAATGCGTTAAATGCAGCGTCTGTTATTTGGTGTGCTTCATCAATTATATAAACTTTATATTTGCATTTTACAGGAACATATTTTACAGACTCTCTTAGTGAACGAATATCGTCAATACCACGGTTTGACGCTGCGTCTATCTCTATAACATCTACAGAAGTACCTTGTGTTATCTCAATACAATTATCACATTTATTACAAGGTTCAAAATCTTCTGTAAGATTTAAACAATTTAAAGTTTTTGCTAAAATACGTGCAATAGATGTTTTCCCAGTCCCGCGCATGCCAGAAAAAATTAGTGCATGCCAAACCTTGTTTGCTTTAAGTGCGTTTTTTAGTACAGAAACAATATGTTGTTGACCAATAACTTCAGAAAATTTTTGTGGTCTGTATTTCCGTGCTAAAACTAAGTAGCTCATACTAATATAGGTTTATAGGGTTATGAGTTGTGGGTTATGGATTGGTTGATTAGTAGTTCATAGTTTAAAAACTCAATAAACCCTATAACTCAACAAACCCAAAACCCACAATCTCAACTATTAATTAAATTATACAAATATTGTAGAGCGGATTCAACATCTTCTGATTCGTATATACTTCTGCCAACTACTATAAAATCTGCTTCAGAATTTATAATTTCTTTTATAGAAGAAGTTCTTTGTTGATCAGTTGCTTTACTTAAGTTGCTTATAGAAACACCAGGAACTAATGTCAAAAAGTTTTTACCACAAGTTTGTTTTATAAATTTTACTTCTTTTGGTGAACATACAACACCGTCAACACCACAACTTTTTGCTAACTTTGCTAAGTTTAACACAGTAGATTTTGTTTTTTTCCTAAATCCTAATAAGTTTAAATCTTTATCTAACAAACTTGTTAGTATTGTTACAGCAAAAATTATTGGTTTTTCTTTAAACTCTTGAACTGTTTTTACAACTTCATCCAGCATTTGTTTCCCACCTAAAGAATGCACTGTGAACGCAAAAATTTTATATTTTTGTAAAACGGATTTAACAGCTTTTGATATCACAGAAGGAATATCATGAAATTTTAAATCAAGGATAACTTTAAGTCCCCTCAAAGTAATATAGTTTATAATCTCAGGATGAGTATCAAAAAGTAAATGACCAATTTTAAAAATTTCAAAATTATATTTTTCTGATTTTTTTATAATAAATTTTGCTTTGTCTATATCTGTATCAAGTGCAATGACAATTTTTGATTTCATTTATAAGAAATTGTGTTTTTTGTAGAAAACAACAAATTTTTTTGTAAAGAGATTATTTTAGATATGTTATCCCAAGCTATGTCAATAAGTTGTGGCAAGATTTTTAAATCATAAAGTTTTTTTTCAGCAGTGTATTGTAGTTCAACTAATTCTTTATCTTCTGTCATAACAACCACCATGTCAACTTCAGCATTGTTATCCTCTTGTTGACATAAATCAACTACTTTTTTACCATTTACTATTCCAACAGAGATACTTCCTAAAAATTTTTTTATTGGGTTTGTTGATAAAACATTATCTTTTATAAGTTTTGTACACAATTCATATAATGCAACAAATGCACCATTTATAGCAGCAGTCCTTGTCCCACCATCTGCTTGTAACACATCACAGTCAATTATTATAGTGTTTGGTCCTAAAAGATTTAAATCAACAACTGCTCTTAACGAACGACCTATTATCCGAGAAATTTCTTTTGTTCTACCAGATGTTAGTTGTTGTTGTCTAGGATTTCTTTGTTGTGAAGATGATTGTGGTAACATAAAATATTCTGCAGTGATCCAACCAGAATTTGTTCCTTTTAAATGTGGTGGTTGACTTTGTTGTATAGTAGCGTTACAAAGAACTTGTGTATTACCCATACAAAATAAACATGATCCTAAGGCAAACTTGTTGTATTTACGTATAATTTTTATTGGTCTCATAAAATTTTTAATAAATCTTTTAGTTTCTCTA
>CAZFSG010000045.1:0-2722 GCA_964521665.1 uncultured Elusimicrobia bacterium | reverse complement strand
ATTTTCTTATTCTATATCTGCTAAAACTTTTTTTAATTTGTTAAGTTTTTCTGTATTTAGTTGATATAACTCTTTTGTCCTTTCAACTTCTGTTGTCGGCGCTTTTGCTAAAAATTGTTGATTGTTAAGTTTTTGTTGTAATACAGAAATAAATTTTTCGATTTCAGAAATTTCTTTTTCAAGACGTTTCTTTTCTTTATCAAAATCTATTATTCCTTCAAGAAGTACATAAAGTTCTGCAGTACCATATTCTTTTGTAACTTCAAACACAGCTGTTGATGAATGTTTTGGTTTTTGAAATTCTTGTTTTGTTTTGTTTATAAAAGTTATTTCATTAACAAATGCAAGACGTTGGATGTAAGAAACGAAATTTTTTAATGTTTCTATCACTTTGTCATTTTCAGCAGTTAGGATTATGTTTGGTTTTAAATTATTTTGTAGTTTAAACTCATTCCGTATAGTTCTTATTTCCGAAATTATATTTTTTGTTAATTCAAAAAACTTAACTTTTTCTAAATCATAATCAAATTTTATTTCATTTTGTGTAGTAAACGAAGTTTTAAGGATACTTTCTTTTTCTTCAGGTAAAAACTTTTTTATGTTTTGATAAACATATTCTGTGAAGAATGGTGTTATTGGATGAAGAAGCTTAAGTATTTTTTCTAAAACAAAAATTAAAACACCCAATGTGCAAATTTTTAAGTTTTTGTTTTGTAAGTTTATCTTTGCTACTTCTAAATACCAATCACAAAATTTAAACCATATGAATTCATAAAGTTCGTTTGCGATATTTCCTAACATATATTTTTTATAAAGTTCATTAATGTTGAAGACCAAATTTTTAAGTTCATACATAATCCAATGTTCTGCAATACCAAAGTTTGGTTCAGTATAATTTAGCGAGAAATTTCTTATCCAAGATTTTATATTTTCACCATCTTCATCTTGAATGTTCAACATTATAAAACGTACCATGTTATAAATTTTGTTCATAAAATTTCTTGATGAAACAAAACTTTCTTCAGCTAAATGTATATCTCTTCCTGCAGTTGTTGATGAGACCAACGAAAACCTTAATGCGTCAGTACCATATTTTTCTACGATATCAAGCGGATCTATGACATTGCCTAAAGATTTTGACATTTTTTTACCATGAAGATCTCGCACTATACCATGAACATACACTTCTCTAAACGGTACTTCGTTTAAAAAATGTAGCCCCATCATAATCATTCTTGCAACCCAAAGATATAAAATTTCATATCCTGTAACTAAAATCTGTGTTGGATAGAAATAATTTAATTCAGGATTGTTTTCATCAACACCCCAACTAAACACTGAAAAAGGCCATAAAGCTGATGAAAACCATGTATCTAAAACATCGTTGTCTTGTATTAAATTTTGTGATCCACATTGAGGACAATTTTGTGGTCTTATATCAGAAACAATTGGTGAGCAAGTTTCATTTTCACAATACCATATAGGAATCCTATGTCCCCACCAGATTTGTCTTGAGATACACCAATCTTTAATGTTTTCAAGCCATCTTAAAGTATATTCTTTATAAACTTCAGGATAGTAAACAACCTTACCTTCAGAAATAGCATTATAAGCTTTTTTAGCGATTTCGTTCATTTTTATAAACCATTGTTTTGAAGTAAGTGGTTCAATAACAGTACCACAACGATAACAAATACCTACATTATGTGTATAGTCTTCAATTTTTTCTAAAAGTCCTTGTTGTTTTAAATCTTCAACAACTTTTTTCCTACATTCAAACCTATCAAGTCCACTGTAAACACCAACATTTATCATTTTACCATTTTCATCTATAACTTTTATTATTTCTAAATTATGTCTTTGTGCAATATCAAAATCTGCTGGGTCATGTGCAGGAGTTACTTTTACAGCACCTGTACCAAATTCTGGTTCTACAACTTCATCAGCAATAATTTTTATTATTCTGTTCATTAAAGGTAAGACAATTTCTTTACCTATTAAGTTTTTATATCTTTCATCCTTAGGATTTACTGCTACTGCTGTATCACCAAGCATTGTTTCAGGACGAACTGTTGCAACTGTAATATACCCATTTTTATCTTTAAACGGATACTTTATATACCAGAGATAAGATTTTTCTTCTTTATATTCAACTTCAATATCAGCAAGTGCTGTCTGACATCTTGGACACCAGTTTACAATTCGTTCTCCACGATAAATATATCCTTGTTCAAACAAAATTTTGAATGCTTTGTATACAGCTTTTGAACAAACTTCATCCATTGTGAACCTGGTTCTGTCCCAATCACATAAACAACCTAAGTATTTAAGTTGATGAAGTATTGTATCACCAGTTTCTTTTCTCCAGTTCCACATAAAATCTAAAAATTTTTCTCTGCCTAAATCATGTTTTGTTTTATTTTGTTTAAGTAAAAGTCGTTCAACAACATTCTGTGTAGCAATACCACCGTGATCTGTTCCTGGAACCCACAATGCGTTGAATCCTCTCATTTTTGCAACACGGATAATAACATCTTGTAGTGTATTATTCAACGCGTGTCCCATATGAAGAGCACCGGTTATATTCGGAGGTGGAATCACAATAACAAAAGGTTTTTTAGAATTATCAATTTCTGCATGATACAACTTTTTTTCTAACCAGAAGTTTAAAATATTTTTTTCAGTATCTTTTGGATTATAAGCTTTTGGTAGTTCTTTCATA
>CAZFSG010000044.1:0-10771 GCA_964521665.1 uncultured Elusimicrobia bacterium | reverse complement strand
AGATTTGAATGGGGGCTTATTGCTGACATTAAATCACCTTCGTTAGAAACACGTGTTGCTATACTTAAGAAAAAAAGTGAAGAAGAAAATGTTAATGTAGATGATAACATATTGTTATATGTAGCATCAAAACTGAAATCAAATATTCGTGAACTTGAAGGATTTTTAAAAAGAATTACTGCATATGCTTCACTTACTAACCAACCAATAGATATGAATTTAGTTAAACAACTGATGAGTGAATTGTTACCCGAAGAAGAACTTACTGAAGAAGAAAAAACAATTTTGTATACACAACAACAAAAGTATGCTGCTCCTTCACAACAAATTTTTACTCAGACACCATCTGTACAACCACCACCTCAACAGCCAGTTGTCCAACCTACTCCACAACAGAAAGTAAAACCTAAAACTATATCTGTTGAAGAGATTTATGGTGCTGCACAACAACCATCTACAACACAAACTCAACCACAACCTGTAGTTCAACAATCTTCACAACAAGTATCTTTTGTAGACGAACAAAAATTGTATCAAGGAGTACCATCAGATGTTAGTACTGTTGAAGTAGCATTTTTTTATCCTGAAAATGCTGTTCAAGAATTAGCGTTAATAAAACAGAAATTTGCTGAAGTTATAAAAAAACATAATTTGAAATACAAAATATCAACAGCGTTTGATAGACCATATAATTTGGAAAATATAAATTATAAAATGTTTGCAGAATTGTGTAAAACAAATAAAGTGAACATATGTATCGTATTATCTCCACCACCTGATAGTCATATTTCTGCAGATGAGTTTTATAACAATCTTTTACCACAGATGGAGTCAGAATCTATTATTTTAGAATATATTTCTTGGAAAGAACTTAATAAGGAATATAGATATTTAAATCTTGCATTAGATATCGCCTTGTCTAAATTAAAAATAATTTAATACAACTCTCTCCTATAGATTATTTTTCCCGTAATATTGAATTTTTTATTTAAATTTATTAGGTAATAAAAAATATGAGACTAACAAATTTTTATTTGCCAACATTAAGGGAAGCACCTGCTGATTGTGATACTGTTTCTTCAAAACTTATGTTTCGTGCAGGAATGATTAGGAAACTTGCAAGCGGTATTTATGAATGGCTACCTTTAGGATTAATAGTATTGAAAAAAATTGAGCAGATTGTCCGTGAAGAAATGAATAATATTGGTGGGTTAGAAGTGTGGTTACCACATTTACTTCCTCGTGATATATGGGAAGAAACTGGTAGATGGAATTTGTATGGGAAAGAACTTTTTAGATTAAAAGATAGGAAAGATGCAGATTTTTGTTTATCACCAACTGCCGAAGAAGTTATAACAGATCTTGTAAGAGATGAACTACGTTCATATAAACAACTGCCAAAAATGTTTTATCAGTTTGGGACAAAATTTCGTGATGAGATACGACCAAGATTTGGTGTTATTCGTGCAAGAGAGTTTTATATGAAAGATGCGTATTCCTTTCATAAGGATGAAAAAGATGCTGAAGAGTATTACAAAAAGGTTTATGATGCGTATTGCAAAATTTTTAGACGGTGTGGATTAAAATTTACTGTAGTGGAAGCAGCAACTGGTGCAATTGGAGGAAAGTTTTCACATGAGTTTATGGTTGTTAAAGAAGGGGATGAAAACTTTATTGGCGAAGAAACATTAGTAATTTGCAGTAAGTGTGGTTATTCAGCAAATATTGAAAAAGCAGAGTGCAAATATCCTGATGAACAAACAAACAATAAGGAAATTGAGAAAAAGTTAGAAGAAGTTTATACACCACAGATGCGAACTGTTGAAGAAGTAAGTAGTTTTTTGAAGCAACCAAAAGAAAAATTTATTAAAACTTTGGTATATGTTACAGAAAATAAAGAAGAAGTTTATGTTGTATTAGTTCGTGGTGATTACGAAATAAATGAAACAAAACTTAAAGATGTTCTTAATGTTAACGAAATACAATTAGCAAGTTCTGAACTTGTAGAACAAATTTTTGGTGTTCCTGTTGGATTTTTAGGTCCTGTGGGGTTAAAAACTACCTCTCAGAAGTATAAATTGAAATTTGTAGCTGATTATTCTATTTCAACAATTAAAAATGCAATTTCTGGCGCTAACAAAATAGATTATCATTTGATAAATATAAACTACATACGAGATTTTGTAGTTGATATAATTGCAGATATAAGAAATATTACTGCTAACGATATTTGTCCACGATGTAAAGCAAAAAACTCGTTAAAATTTTCTAAAGGAATTGAAGTTGGACATACATTTAAACTTGGCACAAAATATTCAAAATCAATGAATGCTACTTTTTTAGATGAAAACAATAAAGAACAGGTTTTTATTATGGGTTGTTATGGAATAGGTATTTCAAGAATAGTTGCTGCTGCAATTGAACAGAATCATGATGAAGATGGTATTATTTGGTATCCTACAATTGCACCGTTTACAGTATATATTTTGCCGATCGATTATAAAGATCCTGAAATAAAAAATGTTGCTGATAATGTATATAAATTGTTGAAACAAAATAATATAGAAGTTTTGTTAGATGATAGGGAAGAACGTGCGGGAGTAAAATTTAAAGATGCCGACCTTATTGGTATACCAATAAGATTAACCATAAGTAAAAAATTATTACCTGATAAATTAGAACTGTATCTTAGGCAAACAAAACAAAAAAGTGTTGTTTATATTAATGAGTTATTAAACAGAATTAATGAAAGTATTGTATACTTATTGAAATTTTAGTATATAAAAAACTTTATGGATAAAAAAACAATTGAAAAAATTGCAGAAATTGTTGAACCGATACTTGCTGCTAAAAATTTTGATTTAGTAGATATAGAAACTAAACCTTCACCTGAAGGAAATATTTTAACTATATATATTGACAAAGATGGAGGTGTTACACTCAAAGATTGCGAAGATGTAATTATAGTTTTGTCAGCAGTGTTGGATACATACGATTTTATTGATGAAAATTATATTTTAGAAGTTTCTTCTCCTGGTTTATATCGTGAACTTAAAAAAGAAAAAGATTTCAAACGTTATTTAGGTTATAGAATAAAAGTTAAACTTTATGAACCGATACAAACCAACAGTTTTGGTAAACAGAAAGTTTTAATAGGTAAACTTGGCGATTATTCAAATAACATCTTAAAAGTTGTTTTAGACAACAACGAAGTTGTAAATATAGATATGAAATCTGTTGCAAAAGTTAATTTAGAACCAGATATCACAAGTCTGTTAAAAAATAATTACGGAGAAAACTATGGTTGAGATAAAAAGTGAAATACTACCAGCATTAGAACAAATAGAAAAGTTACATAAGGTTTCAAGAGAAGATATTATAAAATTAATAGAAACATCAGTTACAAATGCAGCATTAAAATTTTTTGGTTCAGAATATAAAATTATTAGTGAGATGGATCTCGAAAATGTAAAAGTTAATACATATATTTTGAAGAAAGTGGTAGAAAATGTTAAAGATGAAAAACAAGAAATTTCGTTACAAGAAGCACTTAATATAGAACCTAATTGTAAAGTTGGTGATGAAATAAAAATTTTAGTTAATAACGAGAAGTTTTTTCGTATTGCAGCACAGTTAGCAAAAAAAATTGTTGTACAAAAATTGAGAGAAAGTTATAAAAGAAATGTTTATGAAGAATATTGTTCAAAAATTGGTGAACTTATATCTTCTTCTGTGTATATGATAAAAGGAAAAGATATAATACTTGATTTAGATAAAGCAGAAGGTATACTACCATATCGTGAACAAGTGTTTAAAGAAAAATTAAAACCTGGCCAACAAATAAAAGTTTTAATAAAAGAAGTTCATCAAAAGAAAAAAGGTGTTGCAGTTATTGTTTCAAGGTTTGATAAAAATTTTATTAAAAAATTGTTTGAGTCAGAAATACCTGAAATTAAGGATAAAATAATAGAAATAGTAAATATATCACGTGCTCCTGGTTACAGAACAAAAATTGTTCTTAAATCCAACAATCCAAAAGTTGACCCGGTGGGTTCTTGTGTAGGTATTCGTGGGACAAGAATTAAACCTATAATAAATGAGCTGCAAGGTGAACGTATCGATCTTATACCTTATACTGATAACATAGAAAAATTTATTGCATTTTCGTTATCTCCGTGGAAAGTTGATAAAGTAGAAATTGTTGATGCAGAGAAAAAAATTGCGAAAGCATATATACCACAGAAAATTTATGATGCTGTTGCTGATAAAACCAATATAAATCTTAATTTAGCAAAAGAGATTACTGGTTGGGAAATTAAACTTGAACCATCAAAGGAACAGCAATCTGATGATAAAAAAGATGAAAAACAAGAATAGTCAAAGAAAATCTAAAGACTCAAAAGAAGAGCAAAAAAAATTACAAAAAAAAGTTACTGGTGAAAAGCACAAAAGAAGAGTTAAGGAAACAGAAGAAAAACCAAAAAGTAAACCTATAAAAATTCCTTTAGATGGCCTTTCTCCTAACGAAATAGCTAAGAAAATTAAAAAAGATGTTTCAGAAATTATTTCTTTCCTTATAAGTTTACATGTTTTTGTTTCTCCAGATCAAAAAATTACTGATCGTGATGTGTTAGAACTTACTTTTTTACATTTTAATTTCCAACCTATATTCGAGGAAAAAAAAGTTAGAATAACATCAAAAAAAGTTTCACCTCAACCGTCTTCACAACAACTTGAACAAAATATTGTAGTAGAAGAACCAAAGGTTATACCTATAACTGTCCAACCTGAAAAAAAGGTTGAAGTAGCACCACCTGAAAAGAAAGAAATACCTCCAAATTGGGTTAGAAAAATTCCGGTAGTAACTGTTATGGGTCATGTTGATCATGGGAAAACAACTTTACTTGATACAATACGCAAAACAAATGTTGCTGCGCAAGAACCTGGTGCAATTACTCAACATATCGGCGCGTATAAAGTTTCTACTCCACACGGTGATATAACTTTTATTGATACACCGGGACACGAAGCGTTTTCTGAGATAAGATCTCGTGGTGCAAAAGTTACTGACATAGTGGTGTTAGTAGTAGCAGGGGATGAAGGTATAATGCCACAAACTATAGAATCTATCAATCATGCAAAATCAGCTAATGTTCCAATAATAGTTGCTATAAATAAAATTGATTTACCTCAATGTAACCCAAATTCTGTAAAACAACAATTTGTATCAATGGGTATGATACCTAAAGATTGGGGCGGTGATGTTGAGTTTGTTGAGATTTCTGCAAGAAATAATATAAATGTAGACAAGTTGTTAGAAACTATACTTATGGTAGCAAAATATTTAGAGTTGTATGTACCGATAGATGTTCCTTGTGAAGCAACTGTTATTGAGACCAAACTTGACCCCAAAAGAGGATTTATAGCAACAGTTATTGTTAATAAAGGCAAACTAAAAATAGGTGATAGTTTTGTTTGTGGTTTATCTTATGGAAAAGTTCGTGCAATGTTTAATGATAAACAAGAAAAAATTAACGAACTTTTACCTGGAGAACCCGCAGAAATTTTAGGGTTTGAGAAGCAATGTTCAGCAGGCGATATATTAAAAGTTGTCCAAAATGAAAAAGAAGCAAAAAGAATTTATGAAGAAATTGAACGAGAACAAAAGTTAGCTGCTGCTAAAAAAAAGGCGTTTAAAACAATACAAGATATTATCTCTGCTAAAAGTAATGTTCTTTCTTTAATTATAAAAACTGATACACATGGTTCTGCTGAAGCAATTAAAAAAATGTTGGATTATATCAAAGAAGAAAATAAAGACAATACAAATTTACCTGAATTAAAAATAGTCCATTTAGCAGTAGGGGAAATAACAGAATCAGATGTTTTACTTGCTACTGCATCTAAATCAGTAATTATTGGATTTAATGTAAGACCTAATCTTCAAGCGTTGAAGCGTGCAGAAATGGAATCTGTAGAAATTAGAACATATAGAATTATTTATGAACTTATAGATGATATTAAAAAAATTATCCAACGAATGGAGATAAAACAGAAGATAGAAGAATTTTTAGGTCGTGCTGTGATAAAAAAAGTTTTTGAAATATCTAAAATAGGTAAAGTTGCCGGATGTGTGGTTGAGGAGGGAAAAATTGTTCGCAACGCAAATGTTCGTGTACTAAGAGATAACGTAATTGTTGCTGAAACAAAGATTAGTTCATTGAAACATTTCAAAGAAGATGTTAAAGAAGTACAGAAAGGGTTTGAATGTGGAATACGATTTGAAAATTTTCAAGAGTTTAAAGAAAACGATGTAATAGAATGTTATCAGGTAATAATTAAATAGAGAATGAAATCATTACCATTTAAACGAGCAGATAGAATAAGAAAGTTGTTACATAGAGAAGTTGCAAATTTAATTTCTTCTATGAAAGATCCGAGGGCTGGAAATGTTACAATTACTGAAGTTGAATTGTCAGAAGATTTAAGAAATGCAAAAGTTTATTATACAGTTATAGATGAAAGTAATCTTGAACAAACAAAACAAATGTTTAATTCTGCAAAAGGGTTTATCCGTAGCAAGATTGCAAACAAGTTAGGTTTAAGACACGCTATCCAGTTAGAATTTGTTTATGATAAATTTTTAAAAAGAGCAACACGTGTTTTATTTTTGTTAGATAAAATTAAAGATGAAAAAAATATCAGTAAATGAAGTAAAACAAGTTGTTAAGTTAATTAAATTGTCAAAAAAAATTTTTATTACAGGACATATTAATCCAGATGGAGATGTTCTTGGTAGTGCTTTAGCGTTGTATTTATGGATTAAACAGAATTTTAAAGATAAACTTGTAGATATTTATTTTAACAGTTTATCACAACAATATACATTCTTACCAAATGCTGATAAAATAGAAATAGTTAACGAAAAGGATGTTAATAAAATAAAACAAAAAGAATATGATTTAGGAATTATTTTAGAATGTTCTGATATATCTCGTGTAGGTGATATTGCAAATTTTATAAAATTTAAATATTTAATAAACATTGACCATCATCAAAATCATAAAAATTTAGTAAATTCTGCTTTAAGTATAATTTATCCCGAATATGCCTCTTGTGCAGAAATAATTTTTGATATTTTTGAGCTTAGTAAGATAAAGATAAATAAAGATATTGCAATATGTTTATATACAGGGATTGTTAGTGATACTGGCATGTTTCAATGGTCTAATACAAACGAACATAGTTTTTATACTGCATCAAAATTGTATTCTTATGGTGTTCGTCCATATTATATTTATAAAAATCTATACAGACAAAAATCGTATAATTCTATTCTTTTATTAAGCAAAGTTCTTTCAACATTAGAGATTAAAAAAATTGGAAAATATAATGTTGGGAGTATATATGTGACACAAAAAATGTTGAAAGATACAAACACAACTCTATTTGACACTGAAGATTTTATTAATTTTCCAATGGAGGTTAAAGATGTTAATATATCAATTTTTTTTAAAGAGATAGGTAAAAACTTAGTTAAAGTAAGTTTTCGTTCTGATGTTATAAATGTAGAAAAAATTGCTGGGAAGTGGTCTGGCGGTGGACATAAATATGCAGCAGGCGCAACTATTTTAGGAAGTATAACTTCTGTTAAAAAAACTGTTTTGAAATATTTAGAAAAAGTTCTATGATATATGCAAAGAAAATATGTTTGTACAATAGGAATTTTTGATGGTGTTCATGTTGGTCATCAAAAATTGATTACAGTTGTTAAGAAAATAGCAGAAAAAAATTCTCTTCAAAGTTTGGTTTATACATTTGATAAAGGTGGAAAACTTAATAAAAATTATATTTATTCCTTAGATACTAAATTACAAATTTTAAAAAATTTACAAGTTGACAAAATATGTGTGTTAAAGTTTGATAAAATACAGTTTTTATCACCACAACAATTCTTTGAAAAATTTATAGTAAATAAAAATATTTCTGTGATAGCAGTAGGTGAAGATTTTAGATTTGGTAAAAATGCTGTAGGTGATGTTAAACTTTTATGCAAACTCTCACGCAAAACAGATGTTGCCACTTTTGTATTAAAAGATTTTTGTGTTGAAGTTAAGGGAAATTTGTATTCAGTATCTTCTTCATTAATTAGAGAGAAAATTTTGGAGTGTAAGTTTGACGAAGTTGAACTTTTACTTGGTAGGAATTATTTTATAAATGGTAGAAAGGTTAGTGGATTAGGATTAGCAAAAAAATTAGGTTTCCCAACAATAAATTTTTTGCCAGATAAAAATCTTTTAGTTCCAAAAGGTGTGATTGCTGGTTTTTGTAAAATAAAAAACAAAATTTTTCCTTCAGTGGCAAATTTTGGGTTCAAACCTACAGTTGAGAATAAAGAATTTGTTATTGAAATACATATAATTGATAAAAAAATCTTTGTTGACAGCGAATATATCTCTTTTAGACCAATTAAAAAAATTAGAGATGAACAAAAATTTGATTCTGTAGAAAAACTTGTAGAACAAATTAAAAAGGATGTTTATACAGCTAAAAAAGTATTTAAACAAATTTTGTATTAATTTGAGGGGAGAAAAAAATGCAAAGTACTAATGAAATAATAAATGTTGCAATTATAGGTTCTTCAGCTACAGGTAAAACTTCGTTTGTAGAATCTATTGCATACATAGCAGGATTAACTTCAAGATTAGGTTCTGTACAAAACGGTAATACTATTTCTGATTATATGCCGGAAGAAATTGAACGACAAATGTCAGTAGGATTATCTGTTATAAGTTTTCAGTATAATAATAAGAAAATAAATCTTATAGACACACCTGGATTCCCAGATTTTATTGGCGAAGTTCTTTCTGCAATTACAGTTGTTGAAAACTGTATTTTGTTAGTAAGTGGAGACTCAACTACTGATGCTCAAACAATAGATTTTGTTGAAATGTTACAAAAATATGAAATTCCTTTTATTATTGTAGTTAACAAATTGGATAAAGAAAATATTAATTTTGAAGAAAAAATAAAAGAGTTAGAGAATAGTTTAGAAATAAAAAATTTGACTCCTATAGTTGTGCCTAAAACAACAGGCAGTAATCTTGAAATTATAAATTTTTTAGATACAGAACTACAAGATTCTGAATTGTATAAAAAATTTATCGAAAATATTGTTAGTTATGACGAACGATTATTAGAGATGTATCTTAATGGTGAAAAAATCCCTTCTCAGCAAATATCAAAAGTAATAAAACAAAATTTTAAAAATAGAGAAATTGTACCTTTGTTTAGTTGTTCAGCAATAAAATCTGTTGGTGTGAAAAATGTAATAGAATTTATGAGTTCAAATTTTGTTTCAGCACAAGAAGTTATGTCTGAGAAAGGTTTTTCATTAAATACTCCTCCTTTAGCGTTAGTGTTCAAGACTACCAGCGAGCCTGGTATGGGACAGATGAATTATGTAAAAGTATATAGTGGGAAATTTGTAAATGGTATGGATATAAAAAATGTTACAAAAAATGTTACAGAACGGATAGGACAAATGGCTTTTTTACAAGGAAAAAAACGAATAGAAACTTCAGAAATAGGTAGTGGAGATATAGGTGTGTTAGTAAAGCTTAAAGATACTAGGACAAATGATATTCTTTGTGATGATGTTTCTTTAGCAGAAAAAATTAAAAAAATTGAATTCCCAGAACCATTAACAGAAATGGCAGTTATTGCAAAATCAAAAGGTGAAGAAGAAAAAGTTGGTAATGCATTAAGCAATGTATTACTTGAAGAACCAACAGTGAGGTTTAGATACAATCCTGAAATAAAACAGATGGTTCTTTCGGGTATAGGGTTGTTACAACTTGAGATAATTGTGAAAAGAATAAAGATGAGATATAATGTTGATATAGAACTTGTAAAACCAAAAATACCATATAAAGAAACTATTAAGAAAAAAGCTGAAGCTGAAGGAAAGTATAAACGACAATCTGGTGGTAGAGGACAGTATGGTCATTGTTTTTTACGTGTAGAACCGCTTGAAAGAGGAAAAGGATATGAATTTGTTGACGAAATTTTTGGTGGTGTGATACCTAAAAACTATATTCCTTCGGTTGAGAAAGGAGTTTTAGAAAAAATGGCTGAAGGTGTTATTGCAGGTTATCCTGTTGTAGATATAAAAGTTACACTCTTTGATGGTTCATACCACGAAGTTGATTCTTCAGATATGGCATTTAGAATAGCAGGTAGTATGGCGTTACAAAAAGCAGTGCTTGAAGCATCACCTTGTATTTTAGAACCAATTATGGAGGTTGAAATAAAAACACCTGAAGAATATCTTGGCAATGTTATAGGTGATATAAACAGTCGTAGAGGACGAGTTTTGTCTTTTGAAAAAGAAGGTAAATACCAAAAAATAAAAGCGTTAGTTCCTTTAAGAGAATTTCAAAATTATACAATGGACCTACGTAGTTTAACAAAGGGTGCTGGAAAGTATACGATGAGACTCAGTCATTATGAAGAACTGCCACCGCATCTTGCTCAACCATTAATCGAAGAATATCAAAAAAGTAAGTCACAACAAACTGAATAGTAGCTCAAGGTTAGAATTTTTGGTAATCAAAAATAGTGTTAAAATAGTGTTATTTGTAGGTGCAAACCTTGGTCTGCTAAAATAAAGCAAAGCAAGCTTTGCAGCTACAATTTTTATTTATTTTTGTAGTCGCAAACCTTGGTTTGCTAAAAAGGTGATTTGTTCCATAGAAATGCAACAACATGG
>CAZFSG010000043.1:0-10926 GCA_964521665.1 uncultured Elusimicrobia bacterium | reverse complement strand
TAATTCGATTAACTTAAAATAACTCATTATTATCGTTAATGCAGAAGATAAACTTATAAACAAACCACGCCAACCATCTTTATATCCTTTTAAAACAAAAAATTTTAAAACAAAAAAGTATATCGGTTTTAATAATAATTCTTTAACTGTATTTTTAAGATTTACTTTTAAACCTTTTTGGTAACTCTCTATTGCTATAACAGTTGTATATCTTTTAAACTTATCAATCCAATCGTCAATACTATTGTAAGAATAATGTAAGATAGGATTTTTAAGATAGGCAACTTTTTTGCTTAACAACTCGCCATTTGTGTGTATTGAGGATTGAAATCTAATACAACCTTTTCTAAACAATCTTGGTATATATGATGGCCACCAACCACAAGTTTTAATCCATTTACCTATAAAAAATGTTTTAACTGGAATAAAGAAAATATCGTATTTATTCTCATTAACAGCAGATATTATTTCTTTTTGTAAATTTTCATCAACAACTTCATCTGCTTCTATTAATAAAATCCAGTCATTTGTAGTTTTTGAAATACCGTATTCTCTATCAGGATTACATATAAGTTTATTTTCAGTAATAAAAATTTTATCCGTATATTTTTTTGCAAGTTCAACAGTTTTATCAGTAGATGATTGGTCAACAATTATTATTTCGTTTACCCATTTTATACTTTCAAGACATCTTTCAATATTTTTTTCTTCGTTTCTTACAATTAAAACTGCTGATATTTTTCTCATAACATTCTTTTTATCTTTACATCAAAAAATCTTTTTATTCTCCCAAAATCAAACATTAAATCAGCAATGAATTTTAAAATTGGGAATGTTAAAAAAATAAATATTTTTTTATACCATTTAAAATTATAGTATGAAAAATATTTAACCATAAATTTATGTTTAAAAAGTTGCCATATATAATAAAGAAAAAGAAATAGAAGCAGTAATTTTTTATAAAAAAATCCAAAAATTAAAAAAGGTAAAAATTTTAAAATTACTGAAGTTTTAATAATGTAGTTAAGGTGTATAGAATGTCTTAAGTAAAGGTCAATATCTGAAATCCCTCTTCTTATATACCATTCGATAAACTTTAAAAATTTCTCTGGCGAATAATGCCATACTAAAGCATCAGGAACAAAAACAAACTTATTACTACCATAGTTTTTCATTATTCGCAAACAAAGTTCACTATCTTCTGACCCAAATTTATTTTCTACATCAAACATTCCAACATCCTCAACTATTTTTTTATTTAAAATAGTGTTGCAGGTTGCAACTTGACTTAAAAAAATATTCTCTCTTTTCGAAAAATTATGTAGTCTAAACCCACCACCAGGATGTCCTAAAACTCCACATACAAAACTTATAATATTACTCTGTTTTGGGAAAACAGCACCCATTGCACCAAAAACTTTATCTTCATATTTTTCAAACTCAGAAGTAAATTTATCAAACCAGTTTTTAGTAATTTCCACATCATCATCAATAAAAATAACATATGGTGTTTCTGCATTTTGAATACCGATATTTCTTTGATTTGAAAAACCTTTTTCTTGTGGTTTTACCTTAATGTATTTAATATCATTAATTCTATCATAGACAAAACTTTTTTCACTAGCATCAACAACAATTATTTCTGCTTTTTTATCAATATCAAACTCAAGCAGTTTATCAATACAATTTTTCAGTATATTATGTCTGTCTGCTGTTATGATTATTATTGAGTATTTCCTCATACATATTAATCCATTTCTCTTTAATTATATCATAAGAAAAATTTTCTTCAACATATTTTCTTGCATTTTTTTCTATTTTCATTTTTAATTCTGTATCATTAAATACTTTTATTATCTTCTCTACAAACTCATCAGAAGTATCAGCAATAAGAATATTTTCGCCATCTTTAACATTAAGTCCTTCACAAGCTTCAGTGGTGGCGATAACAACTTTACCACATGCCATTGCCTGAATAACTTTATTTCTAAGTCCAGACCCCATTCGTAAAGGTACTACAACTACTTCAGATCTCCAGATATATTCTCTAACATCATCAACAAAACCGGTAACAATAACATCTGAACCATTATGAAGATTTAAAACTTCTTGTGTTGGATTTTTCCCAACTATATAAAACTTAACTTTTAATTTATTTTTCATTTTTGGCAAAACTTCATTAACAAAAAAATTAACTGCATCTATATTAGGCAAAAAGTTCATTATGCCAACAAAAACTATACTTCCTTTTTCTATTTCACAATCTGAGGGTTTGTAATAATTGAGATCTACCGCATTTGGTATAAGATAGATATTTTTATGTTTAAAAATCTTCTTATAAAAATAATAAACATTATCAGTTATAGCAACAAGATTTTGAGATTTTGATAGTAAATAAATCTCAATAAGTAAATGTCTTATATAGTTTAAAAATTTAAAGATTTTTCGAAATAGATTTTTTTCGTTTAAAAAAAGCTGATAAGTAATTTGGCTATCTATTCCCCAACTATCTAAGACTACTTTATATTTTTTAAACACTTTTTTATTTAGATACGAAAGCATTATCAACTTCTCTACTATTATTGCCTCGTAATTGTTTTGTAAAAGTATTTTATTTATCTCTTTTATTATTTTATCAGTAGGAAAATAAATAAACAATTTAGATATTAAATTAAATTTTGATCTTGTCTGAAGCAAAAAAAATATATTTTTACAAAATTTCTCATAAAACTTTTTTGCAGAAATTATATCTTCACCATGCAAATAAAAACTCAATAAATCTACTTCACACTTTTCTGATAAAAAATTTATTACTTGATATGTTCTTAATCTTGAACCATCATCAGGTGGGTAAGGTAAGATTGGAGTCAAAATTATTATTTTTTTCATTTTGTAATTTTATAGAAATTTATAATACCATAAATTTCTTTATAATTCAAAGCAGCATAGATTACAAAAAACAAAATTGAATAAATTAAAAGTTTTAGTAAAGGAAGTTTTAAATTCAAAATCTGAACAATATAAAGTAATACAACACTTGTTAACACATATTTTATAATTTTAAACAATGGAAATCTTGCTTTATGTACAAATATAATATAAGCTGTTCCTAAAAAACAGCCTATAAGTTGTGCAACACTGTTTGCATACGCAGCTCCTAAACTTTTATATTTTGGTATTAGCAAAAAATCTAATAAAATATTAACAATTGCTACAAAAACACCTATTTTAAATATCATATCTGTTTTTTCTATTGCTTGGACATACGCAGTAGCTACACTACTAATACCAGATACTAAACTTGCTATAATAAGTATTTTTAAAATATTGCCAACAGGTATATAACTTGCTCCATATAAAACTTCTATAATAATTGATGAAAATACAAAAATAAAAAGATACACTGGTATAAGTAAAAAAGAAACAAAATCTGTAATTTGTGTATAATACGATGTAAGTTTAAAATCTTTTTCACCATATATTTTTGACATAAAAGGTAACAAAACATTACCAAAAGTTAATATTTTGTTAGGGAAATAAGCTAAAGTAAATGCTATGGAATAAAAAGCTAAATCTTGTGGAATAGAAAATATTTTAAGAAAAAATATTTCAGACCTCTCCCATACAATCATATTTATCAAAAGAGATATAGATATATAAAACAGGTATTTATATATCTTTTGTTTTTCTTCAGTTGTAACTTTATCAAACTTAGCAGAACTTATAAAATATTTCACATCTTTTTTTATAAAAAAATAAAACAAAATTGTTGATATTACCAGACAAAACAGATATATCCACAACATTACTTGCCAAACAGAAATTTTTCTTAAAATAATCCCCACCAATAAAATCTGTAATGATAAATTCACAACAGTGTCTAATGCTACAATATTAAATTTTTCTAATCCTATAACAATACTTCTGAATATAGCATTTAGTGTTATAATAACGATGCCTAAAAAAATATATAACAAAAGTTGATAATTCTTAAACGAAAACAATAAATAAACTAAGAAAATAAAGTTGGCAACAAAGAAAGATATAATAACAATTTTCGTCAAACTATAAAATATATCTTTTATTTTTTCTTTTTCTTTTGGATAAAACTGCGCTATATATTTTGTCAAAGTATTAGGTATTCCTAACAATACTAATGTAGACAAAAAACTTATAAACCATACAACATATGAATACTCACCCATTTGTTGAGGCTGTAAAATTCTTGCAATAAGTATGTTTAACAACAAACCTAAGATTATTGACAAAAGATTTGATAAAGTATTATAACTAATATTTTTTATTAAACCTTTATTCATTTTTAGTTCCACAAACAACACACACAAATCCAAATTTTTTTAATAAAGTATATTTTTCAAAAAAATCGCAAATGTTTAAAAACTTATATATTAACTTTCTACCAAACTTACCTAAAAAATAAAACCTGTTAACAAAAAAGTTTACCAAATAATCATCACAAATATTTCTTGCTAAGTTGCCCACAGAACTACATTTTATTTTAAGACCTGCTAACAAAAATTCTTTTTTTAACTGAGATAAACTATATGATTTTTCTTTCCCCATCCAATCCCAACTATACCCTCGTTTCTTTCTTATATACTTTCTGATAAACAATGTATGCAATGTAAGAAAATATGGTACTAAACATATTACTAAACCGTTTTGTTTTGCAGCTTTTTTCATTATTTTTATTATCTCAACAGGATTTCTAAAATGTTCTATAACTCCACAGTTATAAACAATATCAAATTCATTTTCATATTTAACTTTGAATAAATCTTCTTTTACTATATCTATTTTATCTTTAACATCAAAATACTCAACAAAGTTTTTTGCTTTCATAATTTCATTTTCATCAATATCTACCATAGTAACTTTTGCACCTAACATCGCAAATAATACAGAAACTAATGGTGTTGAACCTAAATCCAAAATTTTTTTATCACTCAAATCAAAATCAATACAATCTAAAATTTGTCGCGCAGTAACCATATAGAAATGTGGCCATACAACATAATTTTTTGACCATTCAATCAAATACTTACGCCATCTAAATGGTATTTGATATCCTTTGTATTTGTTAGGTAAAGCAAAATAAAATCCACTTATCTGTTTTATAATCTTTTTATCATTATATTTTTCTACAACTTTCAAATAACAATCTATCTGTTTTTTAATCACAATATCAACAGAATATTTTTTTTGAACTTCACATTTTGCATTTTTTGCTAACTCCTCTCTCAGATTTTTATCCAATAAAAGTCTAACAATAAAGTTAGCCCATTCTTGTTCATTATATGGGTCAGCAAATAATACGCTGTTTTTGCTAACTAATTCTTCAAACACTGGTATTTTAGAACAAATAACAGCCTTACCATAAGATAAGGCTTCTATCAATGTATATCCAAAACTTTCAGATAAAGAAGGAACAACTATTATTGATGCATCTTCATATAATTTTTTAAGTTTTTCTTTTTCTAAAGGGTCATAAAATACTATGTATTCTTGCAAAGAAAATTTCTCTATTATTTCATCAATTCTTTTTTTATATTCGGTTTCTTTTTTACCAACAAATATAAACTTCACTTTAGGAAAATTTTTTATTACATAACTTGCTGCTTTAACAATAACAATAGGATTCTTTCTTTCTTCAATTCTTCCAACAAATAATATGGTTTCAGTCTCTAATAAATTTTTTGATTTAAAACTCTCTTCCACTTCGATTGGATATGGTATCTCCACAAAGTGTTTTATTTTAAATTCCGACTTTATATTATCAACTAAACTTTTTGTTGGTGATATTATAACATCACAATGTTTAACAACAAACTTTTCTAAAAAATTGCTAATTTTATATTCTAAAAATCCCATCCTTTTATATTTATTAATTATAAACAATGGTGTCTGCAATCTACACACCAATGGTATTGGACGAAAAATTGAAAAAAACAATCCTTCGTTGTACCATTCAGGTGTTTCTACAATATCAATTTTATATTTTTTAAAAAGTTTTTTATAAGCAATATAGTTTGTTAATGCACACATCAATCTTGAATATACTGAATCTAAACCAAAAATTTTAAATAATCTTGCTAAACCTTTTATTTGAACTTGTTTTGCATAATATACAACTAAATTATTTTCTTCAACAATTTCTTCAACTTTTCTTGGTATTGAACAAATTATAAAAACCTTATGCCCTAATTTAACCAAATGTTTTGAAACAACATCAACATATGTACCAATACCGCCATACCCAACTTTTCTATCATATTCTCTACATAAAAAAAGTATATTCATAGATTATTTTAAAACCTTTGCTTTTAAACTTCTTAATCTTTCAACAATAAACTTTATTTGTTCAATTAAAATTTCGTTAAAGTTTAAACCAATAATACTTCTGTTTTTTATAAAAAATCTGAGATTATTATATATCGCAGAAAATTCGTATACAAACGGGCTATAACTCCATTCACCACCTTTGCTACAAATACTTCTTGGTAAGTTAAATGCTAAAAAATTTTCAACCATTGCAACTTTATATTTTTTATTTGCCCTTAAATAAAAATCTGTTTCTTCTCTATATGAACTCAAAATATATTTTTCATCAAATTTTAAATCTTGATAAACCTCTTTTTTCGCAAGATGTATTGATTTAAGTTTGTATAAATCCTGAATAGTTTTTGGAGACAAAAGTTTTATCAATTTTACTTCAGTATATTCAGTATATTTTCTCCAATCTTCATCATTGGATAAATACTTAACATTACTTACAACTATATCCAAACTATTATTTGTCAAAACATCTAACATTATTTTATAACAATTTTTTAATAACACAACATCATCTTCACCAAAAAAAATATATTTGCTATTTTCAGACACATATTTTATTCCCGTATTTCTTGCAGAAGGCAATCCTAACCTTTTTTTATGTCTAACATATTTAACATTTTTAAAACTCTTAACAATATTTTCAGTATTATCGGTACTTCCGTCATCTACAACAATTATTTCTGATACTAAATCTGAAAAATATGTTTGTAATGTAGTTTTTAAAATATAACCTCTATTATATGTTGGTATAACAACGGATATCATATCTTGTCATGTTGTAAACTTGGTATTACCAATGTTAACCCACATAAAAACCAAAATGGTTCCATTATACGGATAATTATGAAAGTGTTTGCTGCTACAGAATGAAATAATAATCCAACTAAAGATGATATCACACATAAAGATAGGGATTTTGCTAATCTATCTTGTATTGTCTTGAAAGTATTTAGAGAGTTTTTAAATACAGAAAATATAAGCCATAAAAATACAACAAGCCCTAAAAGTCCTGTTTCACCTATTATTAATGGTATCTGTGTATCAACAAGACCAACACCTGTAACACCAAAACCTAAGATAGGTCTTTTAGGTATAAACTCAAAAATTGCTTTTTTCCAAGATTTTACTCTTGCCAATGCTGAAAGTTCTCTGACTTTAAATCCTAAAATTACAGCTTCTTCTTCTGACCATGCAGGTCCTGCAAAAGTTTCTTTGATTCTTTCAACTACAACATCTGTTGCTTGTGGAAACACAATTGGTGATAGAACAAACAACAGTAAAAGTCCACTTAAAATTAAAGTTTTTTTTCTTTCTGTCAAAAAAATAATTGTCAGAACCATTGGCACAAATCCAAAATAACTTGAACGTGATTTTGTATATGCTAAAGGAATTAAAGAAAATATTATTAAAAACAAATACAAAAAATTTGTTGTTGGAATTTCTGAATAACAGAATAAACTTAAAAGCAGTGAAATTACTATAATTAAATATCCGCCATAAGTATTTGCTTCACCAGCACCAACTTCCCCTCCAGTTAATGCAGCTTCAGCACCTGGCACATCAAATGGTGCATATACCCGTGGTACTTTACCAATAAGTGAAATACCGTGAATATTAACAATTACTGATGTTATTAAAAATGCTATTATTAAGTTTTTTATTTGTTGTTTTGTTTGAACAACTTGTGTTGTTAAAAAATAAATTATAAAATATTCTGTATATTTAAGAATATAAAAAAATGCTTTTTTAAAGTTAACAATACCTGAAATAACACCAAAATATGTTGCTATTATACAAATAATTGTATAGAAAAATATCGGAACTAATGTTTCTGTTAACACTAATTCAATTTTTTTTGAAAAAATAGACTTTGCAAACCATCCAAAAAATACTGCAAAGATAAGTAAATCATCTATACGTACAACAACATCTCTACCAGGCACACCAGCCACTTTCAACTCTGGCGAAAGCAACATAGAAAAAACTAAAAAAGTAACTCCTGTATATGGAGAGAAAAAAGATATTGTTAAAATTCCTACTGTGAGAACAACAGCTATTGTGATAAGAGATGGTTGTCTAAGAATTAAACTTGTTACAAAATATGTAATAACAATAGTGAAAGAAATAAAAAATATTTTCTGTGTTAAAGACATATAAAAGGGAGCGTTTTTGAAAATAAACTAATTAACTGTTAATTAAAATTAGCGAATACATTAATACACGCAGGCTGAAGCCTACGACTACCAAAAATTTTACCCTTTGGACTGCAATAACCATGTTATTGCATTTTTTTGTATCACAATCCCTTTAAAAGTAGGGTCAAGATTTCTTACTACTGCTCACCATATTGTATCCGCTGATTTTATATCAGCGTTTTACAAGCGTTAATTATCCGCTAATTAAAATTATCGGATACATATCATTTTTCTTTTGTATAATACTTATATGCATAATAATATCCGTATCTTGGTTCCATTTCTTCAGCACGAATATCGTTTAATACAACACCTACGAGGTTGGCTTTTATACTTAAAAGCATATCTTTTGCACGTTTTAACGCACCGCGTGCAATTCGTCCTACTCGATACACCAAAATTACATAAGTTGCATATTTGGAAAGTATCAACGCATCAGCAAAAAGTAACACAGGCGGTGTGTCAATTACAACAAGTTCAAACTTTTCTTTTAATTCAGTTAGTACATCAAATGTTTTAGAAGACGACAACAAATCAACAGGGTTTGGTGGGATATTTCCACACGAGATAAAAACAAAATTTTCAAGACCCGGTGTTGCTATTATACGTTCAATTTCAATTCCGCCTAATAAAAAGTCAGT
This sequence comes from uncultured Elusimicrobia bacterium, assembly GCA_964521665.1. Lineage (GTDB taxonomy): Bacteria > Elusimicrobiota > Endomicrobiia > DTEH01 > DTEH01 > JANXDG01. Next base: position 1,733 of record CAZFSG010000043.1, on the reverse strand, counting down.
AGTTGTATGAGCAACTTCTTCATACATTTTTCTTCCTAATATATAATCAGTGATACCGGGGACACGATTTATGCCAAACCATCTATGAACTAAAGGTCTTCTTAAATCAAATTCTATATATAGAGTTTTTATACCAGCAAGTGCTGATGCTAACGCAAAATTTACCGAGGTTAAAGTTTTACCTTCACTAATACCAGCAGATGTAAATAAAACAATACCTCGTGTTTCAACATGTTCTTGAGAAAATTTTATGTTTGTCCTTAATGTATGATATGTTTCAACATAAGGTGATTTTGGTGAATGATATATTACTAACTTATTTTTTATATCAGATATTTCATCTTTTAATTTCAAAAACAAAAATTTTTGTCGTTTCTTCGTTTTATCTTCAATATGTGGTATAACACCTACCACCGGCAAACCTAAGTATGTTTCTACTTCTTCAATCGTTGCAATAGAAGTATCAAGATGTTCTACAACAAAAGCAAAAATTATACCTAATATAAATCCTATGAATCCTCCTAAAGATAAATTTGTCATACGATTAGGCTTAACAGGTGAAGTAGGTGGTTTAGCCGGTGTCACAATAACCGCTGTTTGTACACGGTCTGCTTCAGATATTTGTGCTTCTTTATACCTTTTTGCAAGTAAAGTATAAAGATCTTCATTAAGTTTAACTTCACGTGTAAGACGTGCATATTCAAGTTCTTCTTTTGGCAGTTTTGTCAACTGTTCTTCAATAAACTTTATTTTTTGGTTTATTGAGACAACATCAGGATGTTTCTCAGTATAAATCTTTAACAATTCATCACGTTTTGCTTGCAAAGTCAAAAGTTCTATTGCAAGTTGTCTACCAACACCAGTTGTTTTTGTTTCTTCAGTAAACTTTCTTAGTTTCTCTTCAGCATTTCTTAAATTTTGTTCAGCATCAACAAGTTGTTTTTCTATAAACTCTCTTAATTCTTTTGCACGACGTGTCCTATCTTCTATCCCTTTCTCAATATATACTTCAGCAGTGGTATTTGCTAACTTTGCTACTTCATCTTTATTTGAGGATATAGCTATGATTTTGACAAGGTTAGAATCTGGAACACGTTCTGCTTGTATTTTATTCTGGATAGAACTTATAACTGCAGAAGCTATTTCTTTTGGTGTTGTATCAGTTATTAATCCTAATTTTTTAGCAGTACGTTCTGCTATAACAGCAGAATTTATAACTTTTACTTCTGTATTAACAGCGTTCAACATATCCCAACCAAACATTTCTGTTGCAACACCAGGAATTATTAATGAAGGTTCTATTTTTACAACAGCAACTGCTTGATACACAGGTGTTTGTAAATTTGTATAAATTAAGCTGAATAATAATCCCGAAATTATTCCTGTAAAAAACACAAATTTCCTTCTTTTTAAAATTCTTATATAATCATAGAGGTTTAGTTCATATCTTGTAGTTGGCATAATTTCCTCCAATTTTTTTCGTTTTGATAACTATTTTATGATATTTATAAAAAATCCTACAATTTGCAGGTGGTAGTCGCAATCTTCAAGTTACGTTTTTTCATTAACGAAATTACGCAGGCTAAAGCCTGTGGCTAACAATTACTATTTTATCCGCTAATTTATATCAGCGTATTAAACAAGCGCTAATTAAAATTAGCGAATAAAAATTTTTGGATTGCAACAAGCTTGTTGTTGCACTTCTTTTGTAATTTCACCTGCACATTCACATT